>JAKSBY010000178.1 GCA_022360855.1 Sphingomonadales bacterium
CCTGGGTCAGTCCCGCAGCCACACGGAGCCTGAGGAACTGGCGGAGGAAGACGCGGCCGTTGGTTACCGGCTGCCAGAAGATCAGGCTGCCAGAGTTTGCATCGCGATAAACGTCGGCTGCCAGCAAAGCACCGGCGCGCAAACCCGCGATGGAGACCGTTCGGCAACCGCGCGCCTCGAGCCAACGGACCGCCGCCAAGGCGTCCTCGCGCCAGCCGGTCCAACTCGCGTCTTCAAACACGCCGTCGCTGTCGCCGGTGCCCAGCGGGTCGAGGAGAAGGACGTCGAACCCGTCCGCCGCCAACGCGCGCGCGCAAGCGGCCAGAACGTGCCGTGATCGATTATTTTCCTCGGCAAAGGGAGGGAGCGCCAGTATGGCCTTTTCCGCCGGCGCGTTGGCATTGGCCGCGTGCAGCACCGCGAAGAGGTTGCCCCGTGCGGTCTCCAGGAAAAATGGGGTCACCGATCTGCCGTTCGACGGTTCAGGCGGCCAGCTTGGACTCGACAAAACTGCAAAGGCTGCCAAAGGTTTCGAACGTTTCCGCGCTGATGTCGTCGTCGTCGATGATGATCTCGAAGCTGTCTTCCATCGATGCGACCAGGGTCGCGACGGCCATCGAATCGAGCTCGGGGAGGTTGCCGAGCAACGGCGTGGCCGGGTCCAGCGACTGGGCTCTCTCGCCGATTTGCAGGACGTCTCTGAAGACCTGCCGCATCTGTTCAACAACTGACATCTTCAATGGGCGCTTTTTGGGTGATAGGTAATCGTCTGAGTTGCCGGTAGCCGACCGATCTGGCGCCAAGCCCGACGGTCGTATACTAAAGCCTGGGTTATTATGAAAGCGTGAATTGCCGGCCATATGGTCATTCATCGCTGGAGTTCAAGCCGCCGATGTTTCGCCGAACGCGCAGCCTTATCCGGGAATTGGGGGTCCGGGACGGCTTTGCTTATGCGATCGATCAGCTCCTCGCACGCCATCTCGGCATCGGATCGCTGCTGAGCTACCGGTTTTATGCCCTGCCGGTTCCGGCGGCGAACGAGTTGGGAGCATCACGTGCGGGAAAGGTCAGCTATCGCAGGATCGAAAGAGACGCGCCGATCCTGGAGGCTCTGGGGCTGGAGCAGGAAGTGCTCGACTTCCGTTTCAATCAAGGCGCCATCTGCTTCGGCGCGGTCAGGGAGGAGGAGCTGATCGGGGCGGTCTGGTTTGCCCTCGGGCCCTTCGACGAAGACGAGGCGCGGTGCCGGTATATCCCCTTGCCCGAAGATCGCACAGCGTGGGATTTCGGGGTTTTCGTTGCGCCTGAACACCGCCTCGGCCTGACCTTTCACAGGCTTTGGCAGGAGGTGTTTCGTTATCTGGCCGCGCGCGATCGAAATTGGTCGCTCAGCCGGATTTCGGCCTATAATCCGGGTTCGCTCGCCTCGCATGAGAGGCTCGGTTCGCGGTATCTCGGGAAGGCGCGCTTTTTGAGACTCGGGCGCGTTCAGGTGATGTGGTCGCATTTGCCGCCCTATCTCCACATCTCCTTTAGCGACCGCGCCCGGCCGGTGTTTCGTCTGAAGGCGCCACAAAGCTGAATTTCGCCCTGGGCTTTTACAAGCTCTTAAATTATTGGATTTATTTGAGTTTCCTGCTCCCTGGACCGACTGTAGAGCGCAAGCGCGATAGCCACCGATCATGCCGCATTTGATCCCTCTGTTGATCCGAAACACCGCCGAACGGCTCGGCGAGCGGCTGGCCTTGGCCTATGGCGAGGCAACTCTTGACTATGCGACGCTCTGGCAGTCGGTCGAGACCGCCGCCCGGGGCTTCCTGGAGCTCGATATCGGCCCCCGGGATCGTATTGCCGTTTATCTACCCAAACAGATCGAAACGATTGTCGCGTTGTTCGGCGCGAGCCATGCCGGCGCCGCCTTTGTGCCGGTCAACCCGGCGCTCAAGGCGCGCCAGGTCGGCCATATCCTGCGCGACTGCAACGTAAGGATACTGGTGACCAGCGCCGACCGGCTGGCCAGCCTGGCCGACGAGGTCGGCCAATGCCACGACCTGCGCAACATCGTCATTGTCGGCGATCCGCGGTCGCCCGGTGTCAACACGGTTTCCTGGCAACAGGTGATGGAGTTGGGTGCGGCGTCGGCGCGGACCGGTCATCGCGCGATCGACAGTGATATGGCGGCGATCCTCTACACTTCGGGCTCGACGGGCCTGCCCAAGGGCGTGGTGCTCTCGCACCGCAATATGGTGGCGGGCGCCAAGAGCGTTGCCTCCTACCTCAACAACACGCCCGAGGACCGGCTTCTGGCGGTCCTGCCTCTGAGCTTCGACTATGGTTTCAGCCAGCTGACGACCGGGTTCCTGGTCGGCGCATCGGTGCGGCTGATGAACTATCTTTTGCCGCGCGACATCCCGCGCGCGGTCGCCAGGCACCGGATCACCGGGCTGGCCTGCGTGCCGCCCTTGTGGATTCAGCTCGCCGAACTCGACTGGCCGGCCGAGGCGCAAGCCAGCCTGCGCTATATCACCTCGACCGGTGGGCGGATGCCCGACCCGCTGGTCAAGAAGCTCAAATCGCTGCTGCCGACATCCGAGATTTATCTGATGTACGGCCTGACCGAGGCCTTCCGCTCGACCTTCCTGCCGCCGGACGAGATCGACGCCCGACCCAACTCCATCGGCAAGGCGGTTCCCAATGCGGAGATCCTGGTGGTCAGGCCGGACGGCCGGCCCTGCGGCGTCAACGAGCCGGGCGAGCTTGTGCATCGGGGCGTGCTGGTCGGCATGGGCTATTGGAACGATCCGAAGCGGACCGCCGAGCGCTACAAGCCGGCGCCCGGGCAGGATCCGGCGCTGCCGATCCAGGAAATGGCCGTTTGGTCCGGCGATACGGTCAAGATGGACGAGGACGGCTACCTCTATTTCGTCGGCCGGCGCGACGAAATGATCAAGACCTCGGGCTTTCGCGTCAGCCCGGTCGAGGTCGAGGAGATTATCTATGCCAGCGGCAAGGTCGGCGAGGTTGCGGCCATCGGTGTCGATCATCCCGCGCTCGGCCAGGCAATCATTGTGGTCGTCACCGCGCCCGAGGGCGCCGCGCTGGACAAGGACACCGTTTTGGCCCACTGCCGCAAGGAAATGCCGAGCTATATGGTGCCCGCGGAGATCGTCGAATGGCAGTCGTTGCCGCGCAATCCCAACGGCAAGGTAGACCGCAAGCTGATCTCGTCCGAATTGGGGAATCCCCTGAAGGATGCCGCCGAGTGAGCAACCGAAAACCAGAATTCGCGCCTCTCTGGGGGCTGGACGTCAAGGACGGCGAGCTTCGCATCGGCGGTCAGCCGGTCAGCCTGCTGGCGGAGCGCGCCGGCGCGACGCCGTTTTTCGCCTATGGCCGCGACCTCATGACCCGGCGCGTCGAAGAGCTGCGCACCGCACTGCCCGAGCGCGTCCACCTTCACTATGCCATCAAGGCCAACCCCATGCCGGCGCTGGTTCAGCACATGGCCGGATTGGTCGACGGGCTCGACGTCGCCTCCGGCGGCGAGTTGCTGGTGGCGCTCGATAGCGGGCTCGAGCCGGAAACCATCAGCTTCGCCGGGCCCGGCAAGACCGATGCGGAGCTGACCCAGGCCATTGCGTCCGGCATCGTCATCAACATGGAGAGCCATGGCGAGATGGAACGCATCGCCGAGATCGCCGGACGGCCGGGCGCACGGCCGAAGGTGGCGATCCGCGTCAATCCCGACTTCGAGCTCAAGACTTCGGGTATGAAGATGGGTGGCGGGTCGAAGCAGTTCGGCATCGACGCGGAGATCGTGCCGCAGGTGCTGTCCCGCCTCGGCGACCTGGATCTCGAATTCTGGGGCTTCCATATCTTCTCGGGCTCGCAGAATCTGCGCGCCGATGCGCTGTATGAGGCGCAGGAAAAGACCCTCGAGCTGGCCGCCGGCCTGGCCAAACATGCGCCGGCGCCGCCGAAGATGCTCAATATCGGCGGCGGCCTCGGCATTCCCTATTTCCCGGGCGACAAGCACTTGGATCTCACCGAGGTCGGCGACGGTCTGGCGCGTCTCCTGCCGACGCTGGGCCCGGAATTCGACGATACCGAAATCGTCATGGAACTCGGCCGGTTCCTCGTGGGCGAGGCGGGCATCTACGTCTCCCGCGTGGTCGACAAGAAGGAGTCCCGTGGCCAGATCTTTCTGATCACCGACGGCGGGCTGCATCACCAGCTTGCGGCCTCCGGAAACTTCGGCCAGGTGCTGCGCAAGAACTACCCGGTCGCCATCGCCACCCGCATGGACGGCGAAGCGACCGAGAGCGTCGATATCGTCGGCTGCCTGTGCACGCCGCTCGACCGTCTCGGCGACCGCATGGAGCTGCCCAAGGCAGAGGTCGGCGATCTCGTCGTCCTGTTCCAGTCCGGCGCCTACGGCCTGACCGCCAGCCCGACCGCGTTTCTCGGTCACCCGGCGCCCATCGAAATGCTCGTCTGACCGGCGCGCGGCCGACGTGTCCGATCTCTGCGGAGTCCTCAACACATCCCTTGCGGCGCCCGAGGCGGCGGCGCGGGTCGCGGCGATGGCGCCGGCGTGCTGGCACGAGGATCAGCCGGCACAAGTCGAGTCCGCCAATGGCGCGGCGCTCCTCGTTCGTCCAGGCGTCGACCGCGCGAGCGTCGCCGCCAGGGACGGAAAGTTGGCTGCCATCGTCGGCCAGCCGCGCTGGCGGGACGTGGAGCTTTCCCGGATGGCTCGCGCCGAGGGCGATGCGGTCGCTGTGCTGGAGGCGAACGCGCGCTACGGCCAAGGCCTGCTGGACCGGCTCGAGGGCAGCTTTACCGTAGCGGTCATCGCGCCGGGGGAGGGCCAGGCATGGGCGGCCATCGACCGGTTCGGCGTCTCCTCGCTGGTCTGGACGGTGGCGCCGGACGGTGCCTTCGTCTTCTCGACCGCGGCAACGGCGGTTGCGGCCTATCCCGGGCAGGAACGGCGGCTTTGTGCGCAGTCGCTCTACAACTACCTCTATTTCTACACGGTGCCGGCGCCGGGCACGATTTTCCGTGGCCAGACCCGGCTGAGGCCGGGTGAGGCGGCCGGCTTCGCGGATGGGTCCGCGTCAAGCCGGTCCTACTGGTCGATGCCCTATGGCGCGGCCGGGCCCGAAGACGCCGAAGCGGCGCTGCCGGACCTGCTGGACCGCGCCGTTGAAGACTCGATCCGCGATGTGCCGCAGACGTCGCTCGGCGCCTTTCTTTCCGGCGGGCTCGACAGCAGCAGCGTCGCCGGGTTCCTGGCCAGGCATGTGGATCAGGCGCGGACCTACACGATCCGATTTGATGACGAAAAATACGACGAGGGCCCGTTCGCCAACATTGCCGCCGGGCATTTCGCGACCCGACATCGCGACTATTTCGTGACGCCCGAGGACGTCGCTCGGGTTTTGCCGAGGATCGCCGACGTTTTCGATGAGCCCTTCGGCAACACCTCCGCCGTACCGGTGTATTATTGCGCCAAGCTGGCGGCGGATGACGGCGTCGGCGTCATGCTGGCAGGCGATGGCGGTGACGAGATTTTCGCCGGTAACGAACGGTACGCGGAAATGGACCGCTTCGATCGCTACGGACGTATTCCCGCCGCGCTTCGCCGCTTCCTGTTCGACCCGATCTTATTGCGATTACCCCAGTCCGGGCTGGGGAGCCTGTCGCGAGCGGCCCGTCTCGCCCGCCGCTACCATATGACGATCCCGGAGCGGCTCTACAGCTACAGCGCGTTTCCCCGCTTTCGGCTCGACCAGGTATTGCAGGAACGGCTGATCGCCGAAATCGACGACGGCGTTCCGGTCCGGCTGGCTACGGAGGCGTTCGACCGGCCCGCCGATGGCGACAGGGTTCAGCGCATGATGAGCCTGGATCTGCAATTCGCGTTAGCCAATAACGACCTGCGCAAGGTCACGCGCATGTGCCGGCTGGCAGGTGTGTCGGTTCGCTTCCCCATGCTCGATCCGGAGCTGACGGCTTTCGCCGCCGGGCTCCCGGCCAGCCTGTTGATGCCCGCTGGCCGGCTGCGCGGCTTCTACAAGGATTCGATGGCCGGATTCCTGCCTCAGGCCATCATCGATAAGCCCAAGCACGGGTTCGGGTTGCCGTTCACGACCTGGGTCGTGCGGGACGATGGGCTGCGCCAGATGGTGGGGGACCTGCTCGCCGGCATGCGAAAACGCCGAATAATGACCGACGCATATCTTGACCAACTTCAGGCCGCACTTCATGCAGAAGCCTTAACCGGTCTTCAAGACAGCGCGTGGGACATTGCGGTTCTTGAATTGTGGTTGGAGAGGCACACAGCCGGCCTTTGATCTGATGATGCGTAAGAGGGAGTCGTTTCGTTGATTGACATTTGCCTCTATTGGCGGTAAAAATCTTTTTACCTCAAGGGCTTAGAGGGAAAATGATTAACAAACAAGGTTAACCGCAGCCATCCTCTTTGGCATGTAGGTGACACTTGTCATAAAAAATGTCCCAAAATGGGGCTTAGTCTTCGACGAATCGATTCGAATCGGGCATTATTTCAGGTCAGGCGTTTGCCAGGCGGCGCACTGCATTTCCGCCATACAGGAGCTTTCTTCTGAGCGCGTGACAAAACGGAAGGATCGGAACGGTGACCAAAAAAATGACCGGAGGTTTTGGGCTTTCAATTGGTGTTGTGATGTTGGCCGGCCTCGTGCTTTCTGCCTGCTCGCGGCCTGACGGGGAACTCCCGCCGGCGAGCTTCGTGCCGCTGAACGAAGGGCCGGGACCGAATTACGTAATCGGCCCCCTGGACGGCCTCAGCATTTTCGTCTGGCGTAACCCGGAGCTTTCCACGGGCGTTACGGTGCGTCCGGACGGCCGCATCTCCGTGCCTTTGATCGACGATCTGCCGGCTACCGGCAAGACGCCGACCGAGTTGGCTCGGGATATCGAAGAAAAACTCGCGGTCTATATTCAGAACCCGATCGCCACGGTGATCGTCAGCGGATTTCAGGGCCCCTTTGCCCAGCAGGTTCGTGTTTTAGGCGAAGCGGCCAATCCCCAGGCGATCCCCTATAGAGCGAACATGACCCTCCTGGATGTCATGATCGCGGTCGGCGGGCTCACCGAGTTCGCGGCGGGGAACCGGGCGGCGCTGGTGCGTTTTGAAGGCGGACAGCAGCGGGAATATAATGTGAAACTCAATTCGTTGATTAAGGATGGCGATGTTTCGGCCAATGTCAGGATTCTTCCCGGAGATGTTTTGATCATTCCGGAAAGCTTCTTCTAAGGGATGACGAGAGGACGACCGCGGCTCGATCGGCCGCTGTCGACCTTCGGCATCGGCGGCGGGTCCGGGCCCGTATCGGACGAATCCCGGACCGTAATCGTGATTGGGGCAACATCCATAATTGTTTTAATATTAACGCGTTATTGAGGGAACATGCCGCAGATTTGGGAGTGGCGGCGACCCTCGTCCAGGGATCGGAAAGTTCGGGATGCATGAAATCTATCAGCAGCTGATTGTCTTTGCCTACGGCATTTGGTGTAAACGCTGGTTCGCCTTGGCGACCGCCTATATTGCCTGCATCATCGGTTGGGGCGTGGTCGCCAAGATCCCCGACAGCTTTGCGTCCAAAGCGCGGATTTATGTCGATACCGATACGATTCTGACGCCGCTGATGAGCGGCATCGCCCCCAACGCGAACCTGCGCCAGCAGATCGAGGTCATGCGGCGCACGCTGATCAGCCGCCCCAATCTGGAAAAGGTGATCCGCCGCACGGATATGGACTTGCGTGTTGAAGAGGATGGCCTGGAGACCCTGCTCGGAGACCTGCAAAGGTCGATCGGGATTCGAGCCGAAGGCGCCGACCTGTTTTGGGTCTCTTACGAGTCCGGAGACAGCGCCCTCAGCAACAAGGAAAACGCCGACCTCGCCAAGCGCGTCGTGCAGAACCTGCTGACGATCTTCGTCGAGAGTAATCTGGGCCGGAGCCGCCAAGACTTGGCCAGCGCGCGGCGGTTCATTGACGAACAGATCGCCGATTACGAGCGCCAATTGGAAGAAGCCGAACGGCGCCGCGCCGATTTTGAGCGCCGCAATCTTGGCTTCCTGCCGGGCGATCAAAACTACTTTGAGCAAATGCGGCGGGCCAACACCGAATATGCCACGATTGAACGCGCGCTTGCCGAAGCCAAGCTGGTGCGGGATGAGTTGGCCCGTCAGCTATCGGAGGTCCCGCCCTTTGTGATCGCCGCCCGTGGCCTCGGGCCAAACCTGGGTGGCGGTGGAGGTCTTGCATCGGATCTGCCGCAGCGTATCTCGAATCTGGAACGCCAGATCGACGCGCTGAAGGTCCGCGGCTATACGGATCAGCACCCCGACGTTATGGCCGTACAACAGCAGCTCGCGGCGGTTAAGGAGGAATTCGAGGCGCAGAAGCAGGCGTTTCTCGAGCAATCGGATGAAGAGAAAGAGGCCGAAGGTCATATTCGGGGGAATCGGGTCCCGAACCCGCTCTACGAGCAGATCAAGATCAGATTGGTCGAGGCGGAAACGGCAATTGCCAGTTTGAGCGGACGGCAGGAGCAGCAGTCCGCGATCGTCATGGAGCTGGAGTCGAAGGCAAAGAACGTTCCGGCCATCGAGGCGGAGATGACCCGGCTCAATCGTGACTACGATATCATCCAGCAGAACTACAACGAGCTCATCAAGCGGCGCGAACAGACCATTATCGCCACCGACCTCGAAACAAAATCCGACAAGATCCAGTTTCGCGTCATCGACCCGCCGAGCCAGCCGACTGAGCCGTCCAGTCCAAACCGGCCGATGCTCCTGACTGTCGTGCTTTTGGTTGGACTCGGCTCGGGCCTGGGCGTCGCGCTGGTCCTGAGCCAATTGCACTCGACCTACATGACCGTGCAGAAACTTCGGGACGCCGTGGCGTTGCCGGTTCTGGGCGCGGTCACGTCGATTTTGTCGGAGCACGAAAAACGGCAGAGGTTTATTGAAACCGGCGTGTTTGCGCTTTTGTTTTTCGGATTGTTCCTGGCGTTCGGTGGCGTCTTCCTGGTCGAGGCACTGACGGCCAAGACGATCTGAATGTGATTACAAGGACCAGCTATGGACATCATAGAAAAGGCTGCTGCTAAGGCCGAAAAAACAGAGAAGGTTTCGCTGGTCGAACGGGCGGCACAATCCGATACGGATGCCGACCGTCTTGTATTGGGCGCTGATGGGTCCGGGGCTCCGGCGTCGAAGCCCAAACGCACCAGCCGCTATGCCGAAATCGACTTGGCGGGCCTGGCATCGCAGGGATACATCACCCCGGATTCGCCGCCCAACACCACGGCGGAAGAGTTCCGGCTGATCAAGCGCAGTTTGCTGCTCAATGCCTTCGCCAAGGGCGAAGCGGCAATTCCGAACGGCAACCTTATTCTGGTAACAAGCTCGCGGCCCAACGAAGGCAAGACGTTTGGCGCGATCAATCTGGCGTTATCGATCGCTTCCGAGCAGGACTTGACCGTGCTCCTGGTCGACGCCGATTTTGCCAAGCCCGAAATCCTTGCCAAGCTCGGGCTGAAGGGTGGCAAAGGGCTGATGGATGTGGTCTCGGATCCCGATATGGATCTGTCGGATTGCCTGATCCGGACCAATATCCCGAATTTGACGGTGCTTCCTGCCGGGCGCCAGCACAATCGAACCACCGAAATGCTCGCCAGCGATCGTATGGAGGCGATGATGCGGGAAATCGCCCTGCGCTATCGTGACCGTGTCGTTATCTTCGACTCGCCACCCGCTCTTGCGAGCAGCGTCGCGCCCGTGCTGGCGCTGCACGTGGGGCAGGTCTTGTTCGTTGTAGAGGCGGAAAAAACCACGGATATTCAGCTCAGGGAGGCGCTGGGTCTGGTCAGCGCGTGCGAGCATACGAGTCTGATGCTCAACAAGACGAAATTCGCCGGCGGGAAGAGGTATGGCTCATATTACGGTTACGGAAGCGCTTATTAAGCGGCGATCGCAATAATAACGGGGAAACGCGCATGATGAGGCCCCTTAAGAAGGGCATGCCGGGCGCATGGCCGGCGTTGGCGCTTGTTTTTGGGATGGCAGCAGTAGTCGCCGCTATCGGCCCGGCGGAATCGGCTGAGGTGCGAATAACCCCACGTCTTGAAGTGCGCGAAACCTATACCGATAACGTCAATCTGACGCCCACCGACAGTTTGGTGCCGGGCGATATTCGCCAAGACGACTTCGTCACGACGGTGTCGCCGGGTCTGTCGGCGCAGATCACCGGAACCCGCGTGCAATTGCGGGCAAGCTACACCGCCAATTATCTCGTATTTGCCAATCTTGGCATGGACGATTTGCGCCATAGTCTTCAGTCGTCGGCGACCATCGAGCCAATCGAGAACTACCTCTCCATAGATACGCAGGCCAGTATTTCTCAGCAATTTCTCGACCGCGAGGGCGGGTTCTCGGGCTCCGATGCCAATTTGACGGGCAACCGCGGAACAATCCGGAGCTTTTCTTCGTCACCTCGTTTCGCGGTCCGATTTGGCCAGATCGCCGAAACAACGGTTCGATACAGATTCTCATACATCACGACAAATGACGAGCGCATGCTCGAGGGTCTGGCCGATACCCTGACCGACGCCGTGAGACACTCGGCGTCGGTCAATATAACAAGCGGTCCGGCCTTCGGGCGGCTGCGCTGGTCTTTGAACGGCGAAATCGACCGGGAGAACCGTGAAGATTCCACTGGTACCGATGTTCCCAACTTTGGCGGCGATACCGTTTCGTTGGGTCTTCAGTATGCTCTGGACCGTACTTTCTCTCTTCGCGGCTCGGTAAGCTATCGGGATACGGACAATGTGTCGTTGACCGATCCCGGAAACAACCTGGCCTGGGATGCCGGTCTGAACGTAAACCCAAACCGCCGGCTGAGCATGAATTTCACGGTGGGTAAGAACCAGGGAAATACGACCTTCGGCGGGTCGCTCGATTACCAGTGGACCAACAAAACCAGGGTTTCGATCAACTATACCGACAGGATCCAAACCTCACAGGGTGCGTTGGCCAGCAATCTGCCGCAGATCGGCCCGGGGGACGATGGCGGTCTTGTCGA
>JAKSBY010000695.1 GCA_022360855.1 Sphingomonadales bacterium
CCGCGCGAAGAACGCCTTGTTCTCGATGGAATCGATATCGTCGAGCGGCCCGAGGAAGTCATTGGCCGGATCGTTGGCGAAGGAGAAGTCGAAATTCTCCTCTTCGAAATCATAGTAGAAGCCGCCGATCATGCCGCGGATGCGCCTGTCCACCGGCGATTCGATACGCATCTCTGCCGACCAGTCGAAGGATTCATCCACTGCCGCGTTGTTGAGGAACGCGTCCGACGTCGGGATCGAGAAGAACGGGCTGATGGCGACGAAGAACAGCGAGCCCGGCTGGTGATCGGAATCCGCGCCGGTCGTCAGCTCCTGATCCCTGAAGCCGAACTGCGCGGCCAGATTAAAGCCGCCGCCAAAGCCGATATCCGCCTTGACCAGGCCATAGACCATCTCGCGCTCGACACCGACGAAAGGAATGCCGTCCAAATCCTGGGTCGGCTGCTCGGGCGCTTCGAGCACGCCGCAGAAATACTGGTTTATGTTGTCGTCGGTGAAATTGTCCGGGAAGATCCCGGCAAAGGGCGGGTTCAGGAACGCCAGGTGATTGGGGTCGTAAAACGCGTTGGAGCGGTAGCCCGGGAAGCAGTTGTTGGTCTCGGAACCGACCAGCGCGAAGGGCCTGGGCCCGTCGTCGTCATTGGCGTAGCCGAGCCGGCCCTGAATCAGCACGGTGTCCGTCGGCTCGAAGTCGACGACGCCGAGGACGGAGAAGGTCTGTTCGTCGCCGATGGTCGTACCCGTCGGCCCGTTGGTCCATTCGCCGCCATATTCCCAATAACGGAACGAGATACCGGCGCGCAGCCTACCCTCGACGATCGGTCCGGAAACCCGGCCGTAAAAGCCGTATTGGTCATGGGTCGCGATCTCGGCCTCGCCATAGGCACGGAACTCGTCGTCGGGCCGTCGGGTGATGAAGTTGATGGCGCCGGCATAGGTATTCCGGCCGTAGAGCGCGGACTGCGGCCCCTTGATGACCTCGACCCGCTCGATCTGGTTGATATCGACCGCCTGGATGTCGCCGGAGTAGTAGACGCCGTCGATGAAATAGGCGGTGCCGCTTTCGACGCCGAACTGCACGCCGGCGAGGATGTTGGCGGCGCCGCGGATCACCGGACGCTCGGTGGTGCGCCCGAAAGCCCGCGAGAAACTCAAGCCCGCGGTGTGGCGCGCGATGTCGTCGATGGTCTGGATGCCCAGTTCTTCGATGGATTCGGCGGTATAGACCGACAGCGCAACCGGCGCGGACTGCGCGGTCTCCTCCTTCTTGCGCGCGGTCACGGTAACCACGTCGAGAACCGCCTGATCGTCCGCGATTGCGTCCTGGTCCTGCGCGTAAGCCGGTGCGACCAAGCCGCTGGTGAATAGAAAAACCGACGTCGCCGCTGTCGCCAGCAGCCTGGATCTGACTGTCATATTGCCCTGCTCCCCCTATGACCGGCGCCTCGATTCCCCTCCGGAGCCGATCATTTCGTAAAATGTATTAAGTACATAACAATATAGCATTATAGTTTTTTCCTCCGCAATAAATTTGTCGTCATCGGGCGAACGACGGCGTGCGAGTGTTGCGCCGGTGCAACTTCCGCGGAAGGGCCGCAAGTGCCCCGAGTCTATCGGGAGCGGCCTGGCTGGGGCTCGAAGAATTCGAGCCAGGCGCCCTCCGGCGCCCGGATCGCGAAAATTCTGACGGCGCCGTAGGGCGCCAACCCGAGGACCATCGGCCCGGTCTCGGGCGTGAGCCCGGCCGAACGAAGACGCGACAGGACGGCGTCGAGATCGTCGACCGGAAACCTCAGCGCCGAGACGCCAAGATTGTCGGGCGTCGCGTGGGCGCCAAAATCGCGGCCGGTCGCGCCGTCGAAAGCCAGCAGTTCCACCGAGCCGTCATTGATGCCGACAGGATGCAGGATGAAGACGTGGCGCGGAATCTCGGCGGCCAGGTTATGCGGCAACCCAAGCACGTTGGGCCCGGGCTCGCGGCTCGGTCCGCGGTGCTCCAGATACGTCTCGAATTTCAGCACATCGCGATAAAACGCCAGCGACGCCGGCATATCGCGGACCGTCTGGGTGGCATTGAAGACGCGGCTGGTGATTTTCAGATGCGGCCAGCCTTTAAGCGGCGGCGCGACGCGCTCGATCAGCGCCAGCCTGACCCCGTCGGGCCCGCGCACGATCCATTCCTTGACCTCGAACGGCCCGAAGGTGAACTGCACGGGGTCGGAGGCCGCCTGCCAGCCCCGCGCCATCAGCCGGACACTCAGGGCTTCGAGGCCGGCGACCCGCAGGTTGAAGTCGAAATGGCCGCCGGTGTCCCAGGGCTGGTCGTTGGAGCGAATCTGGGCTTGGGGGACACCCTCCAGAGTCACCACGCGCACAAGGCCTCGGTCGGTGCCCGGATTGGCATACAGCGCCTCGCGAATGCGCGCCTCCGCCGGCAGCCGCCAGAGCTCTTTGAGGGCGGCATCGGCCATGTCTGCGTAGCGGCGCTCCCAGCCGGCCTCTTCGAGAAAGAACGTCTCCCAGGCCTCGGGACGCGCGGTGGTAATGACCGCCTCGCGGAAGCCTTTGATATTGCTTTCGGCGGCCGCCGGTCCGGCGATCAGGACCAGCAGCGGAAAAAGCGTCAGCGTCTTAAAGCTCGGGAAGATCATCCGCCAACGTGCAGCTCGCCTGCATCCAGCGCAGATTGATGGCGAGCCGCGTTCCTTCCGGTTCGGTCCAGGTATAGGCGACCGAGCGGGTCTCCTCACCGCGATAGATGTAGAGGACCAGCGAGTTGCGGTTGCGCCCCCAGGGCCAGACCACGTTGCGCATCTTGAGGCCAACCCGCTGCGGCTCGGGCTCGTCGGTCGTCACCCAGATGCGCCCGCCCTGATCATGGATCGCGCGGCTTTGCTCGAAGTGCCATTGGTTGTCGCCGGTTTGTTTGGGGACGGCGATCCAGCAGGCGAACGGCCGCGCCTTGCGCAGCCGCGCCGTGCCCAAGGTCAGGCTGTGCCCGGTGATCAGCCGCGCCGTGGCCAGTCCGTTGATCTCATCGGCGCAGGCACCGTCCGGCTCGGCCACAAAATGCTCGGCCTCGCGGCGCCAGAGCACGGCGCATGTCTCCTGCCCCTCGGCCTTCGAGATCGTCTGCCGGATCGCGTTGTCCTGGG
This sequence comes from Sphingomonadales bacterium, assembly GCA_022360855.1. Lineage (GTDB taxonomy): Bacteria > Pseudomonadota > Alphaproteobacteria > Sphingomonadales > JAKSBY01 > JAKSBY01. The sequence continues at coordinate 3,156 of JAKSBY010000695.1, forward strand.
CCGAGACGGCCAGCGCGAAGGAACTCCCGGTCCCGGCCAGCGGCCGGCCTTCGTCGTTGACCCTCACCGCGTCGAAGGCACCGTCCTCCCGCCGGTCGATACGCAGCGCCAGCCGCTCCCCGGTCTCGCCGGTGGTTTCGGAGAAATAGACCTGCTCCTGATTGTCCCAGATGTCGGGCAGCATGTCGGCGAGGGCCTTCAGGTCGCGGGCCAGCACGTCGCTGCGGTCCTGCGCAAACGAGGGCGCGGCGGCAATGAAGGCCGCCACGCCCGCCACAAGGGCAATCCGGTGGATCATGGAATACGCCGGCTAGTGGCCGCCCTCTTGTGTGTCTTTCTGGCGCGCGTCGAGGATCTTCTTGAAATAGGTCCAACTCGTCTCGTTGGGGCGCGTGTCGTCCAGGGGCGGCGGTTCGCGATAGACCGGGTAGTTGGCGTCGATCTCGGCGATCATCACCGGATCCAGATCGTCCCAACTCGGCAGCTTGCGGCCGGTTGCGTTGGCGACCATGATGCCGGGCCTGGCGCCCATCTCCATCCACGGCAGCCACTGCGCCAGCCGGCCCCAGGTGACCACTGCGGTGCTCGCCGTGTCCTTCCCGCCATCGAGCAGGTCGTCCTCATCTATGATGAAGTTGAACATCTCCATGGCGTGATAGTAGTTGCCGACATAGGGCTGATAATCGCCGCCGAGCGCATTGGTGTAGAACAGCGGCACCTCGAAGCTCGCGAAGACGCGACCGCCGGCGAAGCGGCCATAGAACCGGAAGGGCGTGCCGTCGCGCCCGACGGCATGCGTCGCGCCGCGGGAATTGACGGGATCGTTGGCGACGTGGATCACATCGACCGTTTTGCCGGTCCATGGATTCTCCCAGCTCCGCAGCACTTCGTTCGTCCTGGGATCGAGATAGAGCATGATCTCGCGGCTGACCATACGATAGCCGTAACCGCGCGCTTCGTTCGTCACCGTGCCGCAGGTCCTGACATTCATGCCCAGGAGATTGAAGAGATGCCGGTCGCGTTCCCCCTGAACGCGGCTGTAAAGCCGGCCCTTCCACTGATAGACGATGGGCTTGGCATCCTCGAGCGAGCAATGCAGCTTGCGCGCCATCTTGACCGCGTCGGTCGGATCGTTGGGGTCGAGCTGACCGGCCGCCTGTCCCATGCCCATCGTGGTAAAAGCCAGCCCCGCCGCCGCGATGGCCAAACCGCGCTTCATCATCCCTCGGAATGTCATGACATCTCCCCGCTGTTGTCGGTCTCAGTTGTCTTGTATATATATCAATATATCATTCGAGTGCAACGGCCATTTGCGGCATTTACCGCCGGCGGAACGCCGCCAGCACCAGCCCGGCGGCCAGGAAGGGGATCAGCCGCTCGAGCACATCGCCGGGCGAATCGGGCCGAAGGTAGAAGAGCACCGTGAGCGCGAAGCCCGTGAGGATGCTGGCGAAAACCGCGTGCTCACGGAAACGCCAGCCGGCGAGCCTGAGATCATGCGCCACCGCCGAGGCGGCGACGAGAAGCTGGCTATCGGCGGTGGACATGATGGCCGACAGCACGGCAGCGAGCAGGATGCTGCCGATGATCATCGGAAATAGGTCGGTGGTGAGAACGAAGAACAGGGTCTCCGGATTGGCGATGTCCGGGATCAGCACGCGCGCCGAGAGGCCGAGCACGACCATGCCGCCGTAAACGATAACGTACCAGCCGACGGCGATGTGGCGCGCCTGCCTGAGCGCCGTCTGGTCGCGGAGCGCCATGAAGCGGTTCATCAGATGCGGCTGGCCGAAGGTGCCGAGCCCGACCGACATGAACCCGAGCGCCATGCCGAGCGCCGCAAGCCCGGCATTGCCAGCACTCAGGGTAAGCTGGGCGGGGGTGGCGGTCTCGCCGAGCGCCGCGATCAACTGGCCCGGCCCGCCGACCGCGATGAGCGCGGCGATAGGCAGCAGCAGCGCGGCCACGGCCATGAGCAGGCCCTGCAGGGTATCGGTGACGCTGACCGCCCAGAAACCGCCCATCAGCGTGTAGATGACGATGATGGTGCCGCCGAGGAAGATACTGCTCTCGATGGACATGCCGAAGGCGGTGTTGAAGCTGGACCCGGCGCCCTGGAACTGCGCCGCCACATAGGCGGTGAAGGAGATCACGATGATCACAGAAGCGAGGACGGCGATGGCGCCGCGCCCCCTGGCGCTGGCGTCGTGGGCGAGGAAATCGGTCAGGGTGATGAACCCCTCGCGGTGGCTCATCTCCAGCATGCGCGGGCCGATCCAGTACCAGGTGACGAAGAGCGCCGCGATGACGCCGATGAGGATCCAGACGACCGAGAGGCCCAGGGTGAAAGCAGCACCCGAGAGGCCGAGCAGCGCCCAGGCGGACGACGCGGACGCGGTATAGCTGATCGCGGCCACGAGCGGGCCGAGCCCACGGCCGCCGAGGAAATAGTCCTCTTCGCTCTTTGTCCGCCGCTCGGCCCAGAAACCGATGCCGATGAGGATCACCTTATAGGCGATCAAGGTGATCAGAACGACGGTCGCCCGGTCCATACAGCCTCCCCAAGGAATGTCAGGTCACCCTACCACAAAAGAATTCGGGCGCCGAAGCGCCCGATCGAGTTGGGAGGAACCGATGTGCTCAGCAATCAGTTGTAGCGCAGCACCGCGCGGACCTGCCACGTCGCGGGGTCGCCGAGATAGGGGAGCACGAAGAAAGCCTCGAGATACTCCTCGTTCGCACAGTTCTTACACTCGCCATAGACGCCCCAAACGCCTTCATCGTCTTCGATGCCGATTCCGGCCGTTAGGATGACGCGCTCCTCGGAAAGACCGGCCGGCGCGTTGTTGGTCGCGACAAAATGCTCGCCGGTGAAGCTGAGCGTGCCGTTGGCCACGAAATTGGCGCCCCAGTTCGAGATCGGATAGCTGAACTGGCCACCGAAGCTTGCCGTGAAGTTCGGCGTCCGCACCGGGTCGAGATCGCCCGACAAGCCGACGAGGTCCGGCCGGATGTTCTGGTACTCCGCGTCCATCAGGCCGATCGTACCGAAGATATCGAGATAATCGTTGGGAACGGCCCGGGCTTCGATTTCAAGACCGAAAACCCGCAAATCGGCTGCATTCTGCGTGGCGAATACAACCGTGCCCATGGTATCGGCAAATCCGGTGACGACCTGCAGGTCGCTGACATCCATGTAAAAGCCCGTCGCATTGAAGGTGAATCGGCCGTCCGACCACTGCGATCTGAGGCCGAATTCGTATGACCAGGCCTCTTCCTTGAAGAAGGGCTGGAAGGCCGTCGCGTTTGTCGCCCGAGCGTTCCAGCCGCCGGACTTGAAGCCGTTGGTCGCCGAGGCAAAGACATTCACGTCGTCGTTGAAGCTGTATTGCAGGGCGAATCGCGGATTGATCTCAGACTCTTCCAGGCGGGTCGGGACGCCCGCGGCGGTAAGATCGGCCGTGGAGAGCGGGGCGAGCCC
>JAKSBY010000084.1 GCA_022360855.1 Sphingomonadales bacterium
GGTGATCAAGAAGACCGGGCGTCGCGTGCCCTTTGACCGCGACAAGCTGGAACGCTCGGTCAATATCGCTTTGCGCAAGCGGCCCGTGGAGCCGGAGCGCATCGAGCGCATGGTGAACGGGCTTGTGCGCCGGCTCGAATCGATGGGCGAAAGCGACATCCCGGCGGAGACCATCGGCAAGCTTGTGATGGAGGGCCTGGAGAGCCTGGATCAGGTGGCCTATGTGCGTTTTGCGTCGGTGTACCGGAACTTCCGCGAGGCCTCGGACTTCGAGACCTTTGTCGGCGAAATGACGAGCGGTGACGGCTCGGGCAACTAGACCTTGAGCGATTACAGCGATTCGGACCGCCACTTCATGGCGGCAGCGTTGGCCTTGGCCCGGCGCGGCCTCGGCAACGTCTGGCCCAACCCCGCCGTTGGCTGTGTCATCGTGCGCGGGGGTCGCATCGCCGGCCGCGGCTGGACGCAGCCGGGCGGCCGGCCGCATGCCGAGACCGAGGCGCTGCGCCGCGCCGGGGCGGCGGCACAGGGCGCCGACGTCTATGTGACCCTGGAGCCTTGCGCCCATGAAGGGCAAACGCCGCCCTGCGCCGACGCCCTGATTGCCGCCGGGGTCGCCCGGGTGTTTGCTGCGGTTCAAGACCCCGATCCGCGCACCGCCGGCCAGGGCATCGCCAAGCTGGAAGCCGCCGGTATCGAGGTCAGGACCGGACTGGCGGAGGCGGAGGCGCGCGCCGTCAATGCCGGATTTCTGATGACGCAGGAGCAGGGACGGCCACGCGTCACCCTTAAGATCGCCAGCACGCTCGACGGCCGAATTGCCACCGAAGCCGGCGAAAGCAAATGGATCACCGGGCCCGAGGCGCGCCGGCATGGCCATCTCTTTCGCGCCCGGCATGACGCGATTCTCGTCGGCATCGGCACGGTCCTGGCCGACGACCCCGGCCTCGATTGCCGCATCGCCGGTCTGGAAGACCGCTCGCCCGTGCCGGTGGTGCTGGATTCAGCACTCAGGACGCCGGCCGCAAGCCGGCTGCTTCGGCGGCCGGCCTGGATCGTCGCATCCGATAAGGCAGAGGGGACGCTTGAGTCGCCGGGGCTCGAAATCCTGCGCGTAGCCGATACGGCGGATTTGAACGAGATATTAGCGCTTCTCGCGAGCCGCGGCATCACCCGGCTGCTGGTGGAAGGTGGCGGTCAGGTTCACGCATCCTTCCTGCGCGCCGGGCTGGTGGATCGCGTTGCCTGGTTCCGGGCCGGGTCCGTCATCGGCGGCGCCGGCCGGGGCGCAATCGGGTCGCTTGCGCTGGACGCATTGGAGGCCGCGCCTCGCTTCGAACGGGAGAGCCTGGTCGCCTGCGGCAACGATACGCTGGAAACGCTCATCCGAACGGCGTAAAAGGTCGGCCATGTTTACCGGCATCATCACCGACCTGGGCAAGGTCACGGGCATGGAAAAGCGCGGCGATACGCGCATCACCATCGCGACCGCCTACGACACCGCCGATATCGAGATCGGCGCCTCCATCGCCTGTTCCGGGCCCTGCCTCACGGTCGTCGACAAGGGCGAGGGCTGGTTCGCCGTCGATGCGTCCGCCGAGACCCTGGCGCGGACCAATCTCGGCGGCTGGCAGACCGGAACGCCGGTCAATCTCGAGCGTTCGCTCAAGGTCGGCGACGAGCTCGGCGGCCATATCGTCACCGGCCATGTCGACGGCACTGGCGAGATCGTCGCTATCGCGCCCGAGGGCGATTCCAAGCGCTTCCGCTTTCGCGTCGCCGATCAGGCCCTTGCGGAGCTGATCAGCCAGAAGGGCTGCGTCGCGCTCGACGGCGTATCGCTTACGGTCAACGAGGTCGAGGATAGCGCCGACGGCACGGTCTTCGGCGTCAACATCATCCCGCATACCCAGGCCATGACGACCTTCGGCGACATGCAGGTGGGCGATACGGTGAACCTCGAAGTCGATGTTCTGGCGCGTTACGTGGCGCGGCTCAGGGAGTTCGGCTGAGCCATGGCCGACGAGGGGTTCCTGTCTTCGGTCGAGGAGATCCTCGACGACGCCCGCAACGGCCGGATGTTCATCCTGGTCGACGACGAGGATCGCGAAAACGAGGGCGACCTCATTATCCCGGGCCAGATGGTCACCCCCGACGCGATCAATTTCATGGCCAAATACGGTCGCGGCCTGGTCTGCCTGGCCCTGACGTCGGAGCGGGTGGGCGAGCTTGGCCTTCAGTTGATGTCGGCAGACAACAAATCGCGCCATCAGACCGCGTTTACCGTGTCCATCGAGGCCGCCGACGGCATCACGACGGGCATTTCCGCCGCCGATAGGGCCCATACGGTGGCGGTGGCTATCGACGCGTCGAAGGCCAAGGGCGATATCGTCACGCCGGGCCACGTATTCCCCCTGGCCGCCCGCGACGGCGGCGTGTTGGTGCGCGCCGGCCATACCGAGGCGTCGGTCGATATCGCGCGGCTGGCCGGGCTCAACCCGTCGGCCGTGATCTGCGAGATCATGAACGACGACGGTTCCATGGCGCGTATGCCCGATCTGGTCAAATTCGCGCAGTTTCATGGGCTCAAGGTCGCCACCATACGCGACCTGATCGCCTATCGCCGGCGTCATGACAGCCTGGTCGAGAAGCGCGCCGTGACGTCGGTCGTCAGCCGCTTCGGCGGCGATTGGAAGATGATGGCCTATGTCAACACGGCCGAATACGCGGAGCATCTGGTGCTGGTGAAGGGCGAGATCAGCCCGGAGGCGCCGACCATGGTGCGCATGCATGTGCTGGACCCGTTCGACGATTTGCTGCTGGAAGATTCGCCCCGCGCCGGGCAGCTTTCCCGCGCCATGAAGATGATCGCGGCCGAGGGCAACGGCGCCGTCGTCATCATCCGCGACCCCAAGCCCACGGCGCTCACCGACATCATCCGCCGGCACAGTGGCGAGGAGGTGGCGACA
>JAKSBY010000293.1 GCA_022360855.1 Sphingomonadales bacterium
ACGATGGTCGACCGCCCCGATGAGTTACCGAAGCCGTAGGGGCAGGTGGTGGTATCGCCCTGAACGACCTCGATCGTGTCCAGCCGGACGCCGAGCTCGTCGGCGACGATCTGGGCGATGCCCGTGGGATTACCCGATCCCGGGCTCGTGACACCTGTCAACACGCGCACCGAGCCGTCCGGCCCGACCCGCACGGAGGAGGAATCATAGCCGGCCACCAAGGTACCCGGCAGCGTGCCGCCCTCCGGCGTCAGCTCGTAGGCTACGCCGATGCCGATATGGCGGCCCTCGTCGCGCAGCGCCTCCTGCTTCGCCTTCCAGCCATCGTAGCCGATGACCTCGAGGGCTTTCTTCAGCGCCCCCGCATAGTCGCCGGAATCGTAGATCAGCCCGGTCGGGCTGTCGTAGGGGAACTGGTCGGAGGCGATGAAATTGTTCAGCCGCATCTGCACCGGATCGATGCCGAGCTCGCGCGCCGTGTTGTCGACGGCGAGTTCCAGCGCCAGTGCGGTCACCTCCTTGCCGTAGCCGCGCGAGGCGTTCCAGCCGGGCTTGTTGGTCACCACCGCCGACATCTGCACATCGACATCCCGAACCGCGTAGGGCCCGGGCATGGTCAGCCCGGTCAGGAAGGCCATGCCCCAGCCGGGGCACGACGACGGCGCCCCGGTATTGGCCAGAAAATGGTCCTTAAGCCCGAGGATCGTGCCGTCCTTGGTGACCGCCAACTCCACCTCGTGGACCTGCTCGCGCGCGCCGATCAGGAGGCATTCCTCGCGGTTCTCGACCCATTTGACGGGCCGTCCGGTGAGCTTCGCCAACAGGCACGTCAGCCCTTCCTCCGGGTGGCCGTGCATCTTCATGCCGAAGGCCCCGCCGATGGCCGGCGCGTGGATGCGGATCCTGTTCTCCGGCATGCGCAGGATCTTGGACAAGACATTGCGCAAGGGATGCGGGTTTTGGACCGTGCCGTAGAGCGTGATGCTCTCGGTATCCGCCTCCCACACCGCGTTGTAGCAGCGCGTCTCGATGGGCTGGGTGGAGAAGCGGTGGACCTTGACCTCGGTCTTGACGATGCGGTCGGCAGCGGCGAAGGCGGCCTCAGGATCGCCGTTGTGGAACGGCACCTGCATGATCATGTTGGCGTCCCAGCCGGGTACCACTTTCGGCGCGTCGTCAGAGAGCGCCTCCCGCGGGTCGGTCACCGGCGTGGTCACCTCATAGTCGACGACGATGCGCGAAGCGGCATAGCGTGCCGTCTTCTTGTCTTCCGCGACCACGACGGCGACCGGCTGGCCGAAGCACCACACGTGATCCAGAGCCAGACAGCGGATCGTCGCGCTGCGCCCGCCGAATACGGCGGGATCGATATAATGCGGGATCGGGTCGATCAGCTCCGCCGCCTCGGCCCCGGTCAGCACGCGCTTGACGCCCGCCACCTTGGTGGCGCCGGAGGTATCGATGGCCCTGATCTTGGCCGCGGCATGGGGGCTGCGCAAGATATGCGCATGGAGCTGGCCCGGAAAGTTGAAGTCGTTGGTGTATTTCGCCTTACCGATCACCGGCCCCCGTCCCTCGCGCGTACGGACGGCCTGACCTACATAGGTCCCTCTCTCGTTCTTTGCCTCGCCCATGATGACCATACCTTCCATGCCCGCCGACGCGCCCGCGCGACCCGACCCTCGGCGGTTCGGCGCCAAGTCGGAATATTTTCTTCATATATCGTATGCAAAAATGTATATCAAATTTTTTTCACGGCGGACGCGGTTATTTACAGCCCCAAAACGGGCTGGTTATCTTGAAAGCTGGTAGGTCGCATAGGTGCGTTAAAACGTTTTGCCGGTCAGCCAATGGTGCACGAGGTTATCGATATTTTTGCATTTGAGCGAAAATTGCTGCAGTTTTCCTGCTTTTTGTCTAGAATTCCAGCCTGGCAAGATGTCTACCTATATTCGAGGTGGATCAGTATTTACTCAATTTAAGATTGAATAACCGAGATTGCAGTCATGGGAGAGATCGGGTTTTCGAGCGGCGTTGACTTGCGTTCTGCAGGCGCGGATGGCCGCAAGGCTTACAAGACCGCGATCGAGTCCATCTACGCCACGCTCAGGGAGCAGATCGTCTCGGGCGCCTTGAAGCCTGACGAACGACTGCGGATCGACGGGCTCAGGCAGACCTTCGGCGTCAGTGCGTCGACCGTGCGCGAAGCCCTGACCCGGCTGGCTTCGGAAACCCTGGTCGTCAGCGAAAGCCAGCGCGGCTTCCGCGTCTCCTCGCTGTCGCTTGCCGACTTTCGCGAAGTCGCGCATCTGCGCGCGCTCCTGGAAGGCCATGCGGTCCGCTTTTCCATCGAGACCGGCGACGACGAGTGGGAGGCGTCGGTGGTCGCCGCCTATCACAAGCTCTCCAAGGTGGAGGAGCAGATGAAGGCGGGCCCGGATCAGCACGCCCGCCAGTGGGAGGCGCGCAACAGCGATTTCCACCATGCCTTGATCGCCGGCTGGGACGGAAAATGGCTGCTCTATTTCCGCAACATGCTGCTCAGCCAATCGAGCCGCTACCTGCGGTTCGCGGTGACGACAACCGCGGCGAAGCGCGACGTGCACGCGGAGCACAAGGCGATCTTCAACGCCGTGCTCGACCGCAACGCGGACCTGGCGGCGGAGCTCCTGAAGCATCACATCCTCAGCACCGTCGACTATATGGCCGATATTCTCGAGGAGACGCCTAGCGGCGGCGGGCGATAAGCCTACAGCAAACGATTTCTTTTAAAGTTATCGACTTTACTAAGGCATCATAAACCAATCTTGAAACAATCACGCTGTCATCAACTCAGTTGATTTTGAGTTTTGTATATGGCGTCTCTGATTTTTGCGTTGATGATAGTGATGAGTTTTCTGGCGCATGCGATGAGGGCGACGATTGGTTTTTTTCCGTTTTCGATGAAGGCTTTGTATTTTGCCT
>JAKSBY010000461.1 GCA_022360855.1 Sphingomonadales bacterium
CTGTCGCTCTGCCTCGCCACCGCGCCGAAATATCTGCTCACGGCCGGGGAAGCGACCGGCATTTGCAGAAGGCTGATCGCGGCGATCCGGGAACACTTCGAGGCGGTCTGCGACGAGGCGGCCCTCGCCCCGGTCGATCGCTGTTTTCTGTGGCGCCGGCAATTTCTGAACGCGCTTGCCTTCGAGGGTCTCGAAGACGAACTCGGCGACGTTCTGGCCGGGCTCGCCGATGGCTGAGGCGCAAGCCAGCAAGTCCTTCAACAAAGCGCAGCCAAAACCCGCGGCGGGGTGAGGGGGCAGTTGACCCTCGGCGATCTGGCGCTCGGAAAGCCGATTTCGGTCCGCCCTTGCCAACTACGTGATTTTCACTATATAATATGACATCATGTAAATCATGTAAATCATGTAAATCATGTAAATCATGTAAATCATGTAAATCATGTAAATCATGTAAACGAGGCTCCGTGTGCCCATACCTGAACAGATATTGCCAGTCGTCGACCTTACGGCCGAAGACATGGAGGCGCTGCCGGCCGCGGTGCGTGAGAAGATCGCCGACGCCGCGAAGGGGCGTGGCGGAACGCCGGGAAGCTGGGTGATCGTCGGCGCGCATACGGGCCGCGAGGCGAAGCTCCTGTCCAAGACCGTCAAAGCGCTGCCGCGCATTTTCACGGGCCGGCGCCGGGTGCTGACCGAGGGCACCATCGAGCGGCTGGTGGATGTTTTCCTGGAGGGCGAAGAGCGGGCAAAGGTCGATGAAGACCTCATTCTCGACAATGCGGCGCTGCGTGCCGACTATCTGCGGCAGACACCGACCCTGACCGCGGCGGAGATTCGGCGATTGTCCGGCCTTACGCCCAAGAATCCGAGCGAGCCCGCGTCGCGCTGGAAGCGTGAAGGGCGGGTTTTCGCCGTGCGGCGGTCGTCCGCCGACCTGTTCCCGGCATTTCAGTTCGCCGATGGCGCGCCCCTGCCCGCGGTTCGGGCCATCTTGTCGGCGCTGCCCGAGGACATGACGCCCTGGCAGACCGCGTTCTGGTTCGCATCGGGCAATGGCTGGCTCGGCGGTGCCGCACCGCAGGAGTGTCTGGCATCCGGCGAGGATGTCGTGCGGGCCGCATCCCGCCTCGGCGAGCCGGCGGTCGGCTGAGCATGTCGATCAGGGCGCCGTCGGCCAACCTCGCGCCTCCGACCTACGAGACGCTTCAAGCCGGCAGCCCCCTGCACCGCGTCCACCTCACCGCCTATGGCGGCACCAGCTTCAATCCCTGCGCCGGGCAGCCGACCCGGTTCGCGCCGATTGTGGATGCAAACGGCAGCTGTGTTCCGTCGCTCTATGCAGGCTCCAGCCTCGACTCGGTCATCTACGAGACCATCTTCCACGACGTGCCGGCCAGGGCGGCGTTCAAGACGGTGCGCCGGCAGGAGGTCCTGATCCGGTCGCATGCCGAGCTGCAAACGGGCCGGCGGTTCACATTGGTGTCGCTGCGCCAGCCCGATCTCAAGCGGTGGCGCATCGGCCGCAGCCAGCTGATCGCCTCCGGGCCGAAACTCTATCCGAAAACCGCGCGATGGGCCGAGGCCATTCACCACCGGTTCCCGAAGGCCGACGGCCTTGTCTGGACGTCGAATCAGTGCGACCCGGACAGCGCCTATCTGTTTTTCGGGGATCGGGTTGCGCCGGCCGATTTCGTCCTCGCCGCCTCGCGGAACGGCGCGACCGACAAGAGCTTTCTGGCCGACGTCCGCCAAGCAGGCCGCAGGGCCGGGATCGTCATCACGATCTAGACCGATGCCGGGAACCGAATCCTGAAGGCGCTGCGCCGGACCAAGCTGTGACGAGCAGCCCCTAATACCTGTCCCGCACTCCGTTGACTTTCGCGATCACCGTCGCGGGGGCGAGCTTGAGCGCCTTGGCGAGGCGGAGGAATTCGACCACGTCGAGGCGGCGGACACCTGTTTCGATATCGGAGATATAGGTCTGCGGCCGGCCGATCAGGGCGGCGGTCTGTGCCTGAGACAGACCCACATCCGTGCGGGCCTGCTTCAGGATAGCCCGAAGCGCCTCATAACGCCGTGTGCGCAGCAGATCGCGCATTGAATTCACCGCCCCCGATCCTTCCACCGCGCGCCGCTTTGCACTGGCTGGCTGTAATGGTCGCTTGCCCGTTTGCCATCGGTGCTTGACAGCTACCTTGCCTCAAAAAAGGCTACCGGATCGACATCGAGGGCCTTTGACAGGCGCTCGATCATCTCGATGGTGGGGGAGCTTGCCTGGCGCTCGATCATGCCGATGTAGGTGCGGTGGACGCTGGCGTCAAAGGCCAGCTGTTCCTGAGACATCCCCTGTTGAGCGCGAAGAAAGCGCAAATTCTTTACGACGATGTCTCCAAGTTTCCCAGCCACAGGCGCCGGCTTCGGAGGCTTACGTCGCTGGCGCTGGCTCAATGTCTCGACCAATGCTGTGGCCAGTTCCAGCTTGTCGTCGTCCAGATGCCGCGCGGCTTCCGAAAGTGCGTTCGTCAACTCCAGGCGTTTGGCCTCGAGTTCCTCCACACCGTTCCCAAAATCAAAGAAGTCACGGGCAGGAACCCCCAAAGCCTTGGTCAACCGCTCCAGAGTTTTAAAGCTTGGAGCTGAGATACCATGCTCAAATGATCGTACCGCTGCGGCGGAAAGATCGATGCGCTTCGCCAATTCTTGTTGTGTGAAGCCTCTGCGATATCGGAAGGCCCGAACTTTGCTTCCTACTGCCTTTTTTATGTTCATGATTCAAGTCCACCGTATATCCTATGCATAAAACGCATTGAGAATCACATTATAAGATCAGAGGGATATTTTCAATGCATATCTGATACTGTGGGAAGACCGCTGCCCAGGCGACGGGTCCAGGCTCGGTTGTATCGTACTGATAACAAGCGATGCTAGTGCGGTTCTACGAGCTTCCAGCACGGAACCGACAGCGCGTTGGCAATCTGTTTGAGGCTGCCGATGGTTGGGTTGGTGACGCCGCGTTCGACTTGGCTGATATAGGTTCTGTGAAAGCCGCTATCGAATCCCAATTCTTCTTGGGAGATGCCTTTCTGGCGTCTCAGTCGGGCAATTTTCTTGCCGACATGTTTTTGAATTGCCATGACGACAAGGAGGCGACAGAGTAGCTTTTTCGTCTACAGAGTATTCATCTCATTTATGGCTCGAAAAAACACTTGATACTCGTGACCGGGCCGACGGCCACATCGGGCGGTAGCCGCTACAGCGGCTTTATCAATTCGAAGCAGGGCACATTCAAAGCGCTTGCCAGCTGCGCCAGTTTTTCAACTGTTATATTGGCTTCCCCACGCTCGATCAGGCTTATATAGGTGCGATCGAGGTTGGCCTCGAAACCGAGGTCCTCTTGCGTCAAGCCGCTCTCCGCTCGCCGTTGCCTAACCGCTTGTCCAATATGCACCTGAATGCTCATGGGAAAAAGGTTGCGGTAGTGAATAGTATTCGTCTACAGTATATACATCTCATTTCGAGTGGGAGCGGGATGTCTATATCCGTCTCCAAAACACCCGGAGGCACGGACGTGGTGACCCCCAGGTTTTAACCCGCCCGCGCCTCCGGGAACTTGGGTGCGGCCGTTCCCCCTTCGACCGGGCTCAGGGCGAACGGAATTTCCGACACCGTTCGTGGTGAGCTTGTCGAACCATGAACGGCAAGCGAGATATCGGGGATTAGGTATGCGTGACGAGGACGACGACTTCGAAGGAGAGGACGCAAACACCGAGCCCTCCGGCCTGACGGACGATCAGTTGGCCTCCGCCGAGGTCCGTATCTTCAGGGCGCTGAACGCCAGTCGCGATATCGGCGAGTTCAAGGACGTTATCGCCGGCGTCCTCAAGGACTGGAAGTTCGATGCCTTCTCCTACATCAACATCGGCCATGAGGGGAAGCGGCTTGACGGTCCCAAATGGGTCCTGACCACCCTGCCGGACGCGCTGATCGACGCCTATTGGGAGGCCGGCTATTACCGCTTCGACGTCATGTTCGACTACGCCTTCCACAATCAGGCGCCGGCCTTCTATTCCAGGCTCGTGCA
>JAKSBY010000377.1 GCA_022360855.1 Sphingomonadales bacterium
AGGCATGGAAGACGCACAAGTCGAGCGGCTACCGATCGTCGGCGTGATGGGATCGGGCGACCGGGAATTCCCCCCGTATGACGAAGCGCTCGGCGCCTGGCTCGCCGGCTGGCCCGTGCATCTTCTGACCGGCGCCGGCCGTGGCGTCATGACGGCGGTCTCCCGCGGATTCGCCCAGGTTCAAGACCGGTCGGGGCGGGTCGTCGGCATCGTACCGAGTCAGCCACACCCGATGGGCGAAACGCCCGTACCGAAGCCGGGATACCCAAACCCCTGGATCGAGATCCCGATCCGCACGCATCTGCCGACCCACCGCAGCGCGGATCACGGCCTGACCTCGCGCAACCACATCAACGTCCTGTCGTCGCAAGCGGTAATCATACTCCCCGGATCGGAGGGCACGCTTCACGAGATCAGCCTCTGCGTCGCCTATGGCGCCCCAGCCATCTACTACCAGCCGGTCGACGCCTTGGCGCCACCCTGGCCCCTGCCCCAAGAGATCAGCGTCGCGACCGACTTCGACGCGCTCGCGGAATTCCTGAAAGGCCGCAATATCACGGCCCAATAAAATTAGGGACGGTTCCCTATTTTGGAGAAAATAGGGAACCGTCCCTAATTTTTGGCCACATATCAGCGCTGAGCAAGGATTTCGGCCAGTTCCTGCTCGGTCAGGCCGCGATTGGCAGCACGCCGGCTGACATCGCGCATCAGGCTTTGCAGCTCGTTGCCGTGCTGGCCCCTGAGCCTATCGAATTCCGCCATCGACAGCACGACGGCCACATCGCGCTTGCGGCGGCGGACAATGATCGGCTCACGCTGAACCGCGTCAATAAACGTGCCGAAGGCCCGCCTTGCCTTGGTGATTGAAACGGTCTTCATGGCCAACCGAAGGATTAATTCAACGTCGGGATCGTGAACTCGGCGCCTTCGCGGATGCCTTTGGGCCAGCGTGAGGTGACGGTCTTGGTCTTGGTGAAGAAGCGGACGCCGGCCTCGCCGTGCTGGTTGATGTCGCCGAAGGCGGAGTCCTTCCAGCCGCCGAAGGTGTGGAACGACAAGGGCACCGGGATCGGCACGTTGACGCCGACCATGCCGACCTCGACATTGTTGACGTATTCGCGCGCGGCATCGCCGTCGCGGGTGAAGATGGAGGTGCCGTTGCCGTAGCGGTGCTTGGTGGGCAGCGCGGCGGCCTCCTCGAAGCTCTCGGCGCGCACGATCTGGAGCACCGGACCGAAGATCTCGTCCTGGTAGGACTGCATGTCGGGCGTCACCTTATCAAACAGGCAGCCGCCCATGAAAAAACCGCTCTCATAGCCCTGGACCGGGCAGGAGAAGTCGCGGCCGTCGAGCACCAGCTCGGCACCCTCCTCGACGCCCATATCGACATAGGATTTGACCTTATTGCGGTGCTCCGCGGTGACCAGCGGTCCCATCTCGATGCCGGAGTCGAGCGACGGGCCGATCTTCAGCTCCTCGACCCGGGGCTTGAGGCGGGCGACGATTTCGTCGGCCAGCCCCGCGCCCACGGGGACCGCCACCGGGTTCGCCATGCAGCGTTCGCCGGCCGAGCCGTAGGCCGAGCCGATCAGGGCGTCGGTCACCAGATCGAGATCCGCATCCGGCAGGATGACCATATGGTTCTTGGCGCCGCCCATGGCCTGCACGCGTTTGCCGTGTGCCGTGCCCGTGGCGTAGACGTACTTCGCGATCGCCGTGGAGCCGACGAAGCTCACCGCCTTGATCGACGGGTGTTCGAGGATGGCGTCGACGGCCTCCTTGTCGCCGTTGACCACGTTCAGCACGCCGTCCGGCGCGCCGGCCTCCTTCATCAGCTCGGCCAGCCGCATGGGGACCGACGGGTCCTTCTCCGAAGGCTTGAGGACGAAGGTGTTGCCGCAGGCGATGGCGACGCCGAACATCCACATCGGGATCATGGCCGGAAAGTTGAACGGGGTGATGCCGGCGACCACGCCCAACGGTTTGCGCATGGAATAAAGATCGATGCCGCCGGCCACATTGTCGGAATACTCGCCCTTCA
The DNA here is from genome assembly GCA_022360855.1 of Sphingomonadales bacterium. Taxonomy (GTDB): domain Bacteria; phylum Pseudomonadota; class Alphaproteobacteria; order Sphingomonadales; family JAKSBY01; genus JAKSBY01. The sequence continues at coordinate 2,042 of JAKSBY010000377.1, forward strand.
TCAGATGCGGGATGCCGCAGGCAAACTCGATGACGTCGAGGCCCCGCTGAACATCGCCGAACGCATCGTCGACCACCTTGCCGTGCTCGGACGCCAGCAGCCGCGCGAGTTCGCGCTGATGCGTCTTGAGCAGGTTGACGAAATTGAACATCACGCGCGAGCGCTTCACCACCGAGGTCGACGCCCATTCCGGAAAGGCCGCCTCGGCGGCGGCGACGGCGGCGGCGGCCTCGTCCGTGTTGGCGAGCGCGACCTTGGCCTGCACCTCGCCGGTCGACGGGTTGAAAACGTCGCCTGTGCGCCCGGATTTGCCCTCGGCGACAGCGCCGTTGATAAAATGGTGAACGTCCCGCATGGTCCTCGTCCCTCGAATGTTGGAAGGCGCCGCCCAAGACGGCTGGAGTTGCGTCCGGCTTATATCAGGGTGCCCTAATGGGCGACAAGCTGCTTGGGCGTGAAGCCGTAGTGGCGCTTGAAATGCCGGCCGAAATGGCTTTGATCGGCAAATCCCATGGCGGCGGCGGCCTCGGCCACGGGCTCGCCGGCCTCGATCAGCCGGCGCGCGGCGCGGAGCTTGGCCTGGATCACGAATTGGTGCGGCGCGATGCCAACGTCGCGGCGGAACAGCCGCGTGAAATGCCGACGCGAGAGGCCCGCCGCCTGTGCCAGGCCCCGCAAGGTAAAGGCCTGCTCCGGGGCATCGAGGACCAATTCGCGAATCAGCCGGACGCGCGCGTCGCCGCGTTCGCGGCGCGGGTCGAAACTCCGGCCATGACGGCGGAACAGCATTTCGAACAAGTCGAGCAGGCCGGCTTCCGCTTCGATGGGCAAGAGCCGGTTGGCGTCCATCAGGCGGTGGTAGCGCAGCAGAGCCGCGGCCAGACCCGGGTCCCGGGCGGAAGCCGACCGGAAAACCGGATCGCTGTCGGCGTCGTCCAGGATGTAGCGGCGCACCAGCTCCGGGGCCGCGTAGAACATACGGTAGCTGTAGCCTTCCGGGTGGTTCGAGCGGCCATCGTGGACCTCTTCCGGGTTGATCGCAACGATGTCACCCTTGTCGAGGAATTGCGGCCGC
>JAKSBY010000050.1 GCA_022360855.1 Sphingomonadales bacterium
ACCTGCGGCTGATCATATTGGCCTCTGCTGTTCTCTTACGAAACTATCTGACCCGGAATTAGTTGCAAATGCCAATGGCAAGAAAATTATTAGTATCCACTTCGATATTGGCCCTGGCCTCTTGCGCAGGCTCTGCCGAAATTTCTAGCAACGATTCAAACCCGGCAGCCGCTTCGCCTACCATTGTTCTACCGAATTGCTCCATAGATTCGAACAGCCCCGCTGTTCAGGCTTATTGCCTGTTTAATTCCGCAGTACTGCTCCTAAACAATGGCTACCCGCAGCGCGCCAAACAGGAATTTCTTCAGGTTATCGCGCTCGATGACACCCGGATAGACCCCTACATCTTCCTGGGCGACATTTATTTTGCGGAAGGTGATCTGACGCAAGCAGAACAAATGTACGCCGCCGCGTCGAGGCTGGACCCTGATAACGCCAGGCTTTATTACAACCTGGGCGTGGTCTATGACAGCGCAGGCCGGGCGGAGCAGGCCATTGCCAGTTATATGGAATCTATCGAGCTCAGTCCCGGCAATGCGCAAGCTCACTACAGCCTGGGGTTGGCCTACGCTCGCGATTTGGATTCCCTTGAGAATGCCACGGCCTCGTTTCTCCGTGCCGTGGAGCTGGATCCGTCAATGGCGGACGCACACTTCAGCCTGGGACAAGTCTACGAATACCAGCGGCGGCCCGGGCGGGCGCGGGAGCACTATGCCAGAGCCGTGGAACTGGGTCATCCGCAAGCGGCGGAGAAACTCCAGGAATTTGAATAGCCGCTCATCACTGTAGTATTTTGGCTCCTCGCCTTAACATGAAATAAATGGACGGATCACTGTAAATGGCTGTATATGCACTCAATCTTTTCGATGTCACCAATAAAGACGAATACCTGGCCTACTCTCGTCGCTCCGCCAGGGAAGTCCAGGCCCATGGCGGCCGTGTGGTGGCCCTGGGCAAGTTCCGCGAATCGGCAGTTGGCGATATCGAGCCCAGAACGGTCATGATCGTGGTGGAATGGGAATCGAAAGAGGCCTTCGAGAGCTACCGCGACGACCCGGCTCTGGCCGACCTGCACCCCCACCGGGTCAACGGCACCGGCAACTATATCTGGCACCTGTTCGATAAACTGGAGGACCTCCGTCCAATTCTGAAAGATACTGACTGAATGACGCTAACGAGAAATGAAGAAAGTTTACTCCCATGAAAATCTGGCCATAGTCTCCAATGCAAAGAGCCTGCTGGAACTCAACAATATCGACTGCTTGATTAAGAACGAGTTTCACGCCTCCGGTGGACATGTGGGATTCGAAGCTATTCCCATCGAGCTTTGGGTGCAAGATGACGCAAAGGCAACTGAGGCTATTTCGATTCTGGAGAATGAACTCGCTCCCGATGATCCCCAGTCATCCTGGATCTGCAGCCATTGTGGCGAGAAGAACGATGGCTCATTTGAAATCTGTTGGAAATGCCAAAAAGGACATTAGCCAGGGGTGGCTGGATTCTCTAATCTCTAAAGTGCCGGCAACACCTGGAATATTTCGATGCGTCTGTTCTATACACCTCGGTCACATTTCTCCCGTAAAGTACGCATTCTGCTCAGCGCCCTTAACCTGAACGTTGAACTTATGGACGCGGGTAATGTGGCTGATAGTGACCACGAGCCCTTCGGCCCGAATCCGCTAATGAAGGTCCCTACTCTTGTAGACGGCAGCCAGACAATCATTGAGTCTGACCATATCGCTCAATACCTGGTTAACCAGTACGACCCGGGTGACCGGTTTGGGGTACTGACACAGGACGTACAACAACTCAATGCCCGTTCGGTTATGAATGGAGTGATGGCCGCTGAAGTGGAGCTGATCCTCGCTCAGCGCACTGGTATCGAAACCGACAAACTCCAGCGCTTTAACAAGATCAGGGAATCCATTGTCAGCGGCCTGAACTGGCTGGAACAGCATCCGGACCATTTTCCCGAAGAGCCGACATACTCGGGCTTTCATCTGGTGTGCATGTGGGATCACTTGAAGTTTTATGACACGGTCCCGCTACACCACACTCGCCTGGAAGAGACTGTTGCCCTCCTGTCGGAGCGCAACTACGTTGCGGATACCGCACCACGCTGAGGCGTACGACAATTCCGGCACGGCGAGCTACACCCAGCGCTTTGCCCGCCCTGTGTAAAAGCGCTATTCTGCAGCCAGATTTTCCGGGCACGAGGCTGCGCCATGAACGACCAGCCCGAACAGGCTATTAACGATAACACCAGGTCCTACCTGCGATTTCCCCTGTCCACCCGACTACTCCATTGGACCGCGGCGGGCGCCATCTTCGCCCTGCTGTGGAGTGGCCTGTGGGTACTCAATATTCACCCGCGCCTGTATTGGGGAGACCAGGGTTATTTCGGCGCGCCGGCCATTGCCGAGATCGTTGCCGACACCAGTGCCGATGAAACCCAATATTCGCTCCACATCGGCGGTCTTTCGCTGAATGTCACCGGCATCATGGGGCGGGGAAACGGCCAACCTTACATTCGCCTGTTCAACTACCCGCAGGGATTCGATTTTGGCGGCAACCGGGCCCTGCATTTCACCGCTGCCTGGGTGCTGGTGATTGGCTGGTTCTATTATGTGTATCACCTTATCGCCAGTGGCCGGCTGCGAAACACCTGGCTGCCAACCCGGGCAGAATTGCATCCGCGGCGTATCGGACAGGACATCATTAATCACCTTAAATTCCGGCGCGCTCGCGGCGAGGCGGCAAAAAAATACAATATTCTGCAGAAGTTCAGCTACCTGCTGGTGATGTTCGTGCTACTGCCCCTGGTCTTTCTCACCGGGCTCACCATGTCCAACAGCATCACCACCGCCTGGCCATTCCTGTTTGACCTGTTCGGCGGCCGCCAATCGGCCCGCACGCTGCACTTTGTTTTCGCCTTTATTACCGTGTTGTTCATTGTGATTCACGTATTGCAATTATTCGT
>JAKSBY010000179.1 GCA_022360855.1 Sphingomonadales bacterium
ACCGGATTCAGATCGCCGAAATTATCGCCTGTCGGGAATGTCAGGCGGCGCGTCTCTCCGGTCTCGAACTCATAAAGCCCGATATGAAACAGCCAGTTCTCCGAGCCGCTGCCCATATAGGCGAGCCAGCGGCCGTCCGGCGACCAGTCGAGTGCCGTGAACTCATACATCGGCGCGGCGCCGCAGCTTTGCAAAGCTTCCGGTTCGCCACCCGCGGCGGACACGCGGAAAATACCGCAATCCAACCCGTCGAAGCGAATGAAGGCGACGCTACCGCCGTCCGGCGAGAAGACCGGGCTGGTATCGCGGTAGGGGCTGGTGGTTAGCTGCATCAGTTCGCCGGTTGTTTGATCGAGCAGATAGATATGCGTGTCCTGCCCGCCCTGCGCTTGGTCGGCGCTCCAGACGAAGGCGATTTTCTCACCGTCGGGCGCCGGCGCCGGCATGGTCTCGCCGCCGGGGAGGAAGGTGGCCTGGGTGATTTTCGGCACCCGCATCTCGGGCTGTGACGTCAGCACGACATAGGCCAGGCCGAGCACGGTCAGGCCGAGCACGGCGACGACGCCAAGCAGAATCGCGTTCAGCTGTCGGCGGCCGCCGGGCAGGGGCAGGCTGGCTACCGCCTGGCCCGCGCCGCCAGATCCGAGACCGGGTGCGGTCTGCGACACCGGCGCGATAAAGCGATAGCCGGACTTCGAGATGGTGTCGATATACCGGCTTTCCTTCTTGTCGTCGCCGAGCGCGCGCCGGAGCTTGACGATGGCATTGGTGACGGCGTCGTCGCTTACGGCGGTACCTTCCCAGACCGCATCGATCAACTCGTCGCGGGAGACCGGGCGCGGCGCGTTCCGCGCCAGAAACACCAACAAATCCATGACCCGCGGCTGCAGGCGCTCGGATACTGAGCCGCAGCGGATTTCGTTGGCCGACACGTCAACCAGCCATTCGCCAACCCGAAAGGGACCGTCCCCGGGCAGCAAGACCGGGGCTCTGCCGTCCTCTTTCTGTGGCGCGGTTGCCGTCATGTCATCACACCGATCGGAAGGCTTTCCCTTCGTCACCGGTTTGTTCAAGGTTCTAGAGCTTTATTATCGGCCCCCATTACTTTCGGAAAGCTCAAAGGCTCCGGCGGCTGCAAGCGCGAAACACCGCCGACGGCGCCATTTACAACAAAAGATTAGCAAAGAGACCAAGCGCCGGACAGAAAATTACAGGGTGGTATCCCGGTAATCCTCTCTCGGTGGGCATGCTTCGCTGGCTTCGCCGTCTGGTTACCTCCTCAACCGCTTTGTGGTCCAACGCGGTTCTTTATTCGATATCAGGTTCTTATGGCTCCGCCGCCTGACTGCCTTTCAGCCGCCGCCCGGTCTTAAGTCATCGCAGATATTTGGCAGCCCTGAAAATCTCCGGCATAGCGCCGGATTATCCATTTCGATCAGAGTAATGGCCGGTGGGTGGGTTTCAACTCTATAAAAAGTTTATTACCGTACCGGCGAGCTTTCCCATGCAAAGCCCCTCAGGGTGCCGGACCCGCGGTGTTCCGGCCTTCACGAAGAATTGAACACGAGTCGGAAGTCGGCAAAGCCATTTTGCCCGGCCGTCCCTTGAGAATCGCGGTGATTTCCGTGGGCGCAAACGCAATTGCCCCGGAATTGTTGGTCCCAAAGGGGATTCGATGACGGGTCCCCGACCCATCAAAGGATCATGGCGCCGTCCACAATTCTATAATTAGCTTAGCAAACCGCGCAATATTATATCTTCCGGCCAGCCGGTTCTATAACTTATTTCCAGTTGCCGTCTCGCGGCCAATATTTCCTAATGGCAGGCATGAAGCGGCGTCGATGTCTGCCCCTTGGGCAGACGGCACTTCCGACACTGCAAAATCGGCAGCCGCTACGAAAGAAGGATGGGCATTCCCGGCCCGGCTAAGCGAGGAGGCCGATAGGGCCGGCGGGACTGCCGAGAGTTTCCGCAATGGCGGGACACGCCAAGCGGATCGAGGTCCACCGTTGCTTGTTCATCGGTGCGACGGCGGCTTTCGAGCCGCCCCCTACTCTGGTGAGTATGCCTTAGCGGCGGGCTTTTGCCCGCCGCCTTCTTTTTATAGTCCGGCGATGAACGCACCCAACAGCCGGCGCAGATCGGCCGAGGCCTTGTCGGCCTCCTCCATGGTTTCGGTATGGGTCAGCTCCTGACCGGCGAGCCCGGCGGCGAGATTGGTAATCACCGAAAGACCGACGACCCTGAGGCCGCAATGCCGGGCCACCAGGCATTCGGGCACCGTGGACATGCCGACCGCATCGGCGCCCCACTGGGCGAAGGCGCGCACTTCCGCCGGCGTCTCGAAGTTGGGTCCGGCCGCCTGTATGTAAACGCCGCGGTGGATCGCGACGCCGACCGCCTCGGCGGATTTTGCCAATTCACCGCGCAGCTCGGCATCATAAGCCTCCGTCATGTCGAAGAAGCGCGGTCCGAAATAGTCGTCATTCTCGCCGGTCAGCGGGTTCTGGCCGGAAAAATTGATATGGTCGTCGATGATCATGAGCGAGGCCGGGCCCATGTCTTCGCGCAGGCTGCCGGCGGCGTTGGTGATGATCAGGATCTTCACCCCAAGCTCTCGGAGCGTGCGGATCGGCAAAGCCAGGAGCTCGGCCGGGTAGCCCTCATAAAGATGCATGCGGCCCTGCATGGCGACCAGGGGCGTCGGCCCCAGCTTACCGACCAGGAGCCGGCCCGCATGCCCGGCGACGGTGGAGACGGGAAAGCCGGAGATCTCCTCGTAGGGGATGACGGTCTCGACTTCCATGTCATCGCCGAATTGCCCGAGCCCGCTGCCGAGGATGATGGCGACTTCCGGGAAGGGCCCTTTGTGGTGCCCGCGGACGGCGGCGACGGCGGCGTTCACCTGCTGTCTGGTCATGATGTGTCTCCTCCCGCGTTGAGCGCATCAAGGGCTGCCTGCGTCGCAATCGTCAAGGGCGCCGGCAGCCGGTCGAGCGCGAACCAGTCGGCGTCGGCGAGCGCCTCCGGCTCCTTGACCTCGGGCCGGCCGGCGGCGATCTCGGCCAAGAAAACCGGCGCCACCCAATGGGCATCCTCGTCAATCTGGTCGGCCACGGTCAGCAGCTTCTCGCAGCGGATTTCGATACCGAGTTCCTCTGCGATCTCACGGATTGTGGCGGCTTCGACGCGCTCGCCCCAGTCCACCTTGCCGCCGGGCAGTCCCCAATGGCCGGCCTCGGGCGGACGCCGGCGGCGGACGAGCAGGAGCCTGCCGCCCTCCAGGATGGCCGCGCCGCAGCCGAGTTGCGGAAAGCGCTGGGACGTCACGGGCTTAAGCCCCCGAGAACTTGCATATGGACAAGCGGCGGATTTGCCGCCACACTTTGCGATTGGCCAAAACCGGTCATTTTCCGTTTTCTCTCAAGCCGCTGGCGAAGCTTTGCCGGGTATTCCGATATCGAGTTTGGAGCCCCGCGTCGCTTGAGGCAAGCGGAGTTTAACGTTTCACCTGGCGAAAGGGCCTCATGCGCGCGATCATCGGTGTTCTCGATTCCTTTGGCGTCGGCGCCACCGAAGACGCGGACGCATTCGGCGACGCGGGCGCGGACACCTTCGGCCATATCGCCGCCGCCTGTGCCGCAGGCCGCGCCGATGCGCCGGACCTGCGCGTTGGGCCGCTCGCGATCCCCAATCTGCTCACGCTCGGCCTCAACGGCGCCGCCGAAGCCGCCGGCGGACACGGAACGGGCGCACCTAATGGCGCGGCGCGGGCCAAATACGGCGCCGCGGCGGAGCGCAGCTTCGGCAAGGACACGCCGTCGGGCCATTGGGAAATGATGGGCCTGCCGGTGGAGTTCGACTGGGGCTATTTCCCGAAGGAGGCGCCCTGTTTCCCGCGCGCCCTGACCGACGATCTCATCGCCCGGGCCAAACTTCCCGGTGTGCTCGGCAACAAGCACGCCTCGGGCACGGCGATCATCGAGGAGCTCGGTCAGGCGCATATCGGGAGCGGCAGGCCCATCGTCTATACCTCGGCGGATTCGGTGTTCCAGATCGCCGCCCATGAAACCCATTTCGGCCTCGAGCGGCTTTACGACGTCTGCCAAGTCGCGCGCGAATTGGTCGACGCCTACCATGTCGGGCGGGTCATCGCGCGGCCCTTTATCGGCGAGGCGCCGGGCGAATTCGAACGCACAGGCAACCGCAAGGACCTGGCCACGCCCCCACACGCGCCGACCTTGCTGGACGTGCACAAGGCCGCCGGCCGCGCGGTTATCGGTATCGGCAAGATCGGCGATATCTTCGCCTATTCCGGCATCACGAAATCGATCAAGGCGCATGGCAACGCGGCGATCTTCGATACGCTGATGGCGCAGGTGGCGTCGGCGCCCGACGAGGCCATCCTGTTCGCCAACTTCGTCGATTTCGACACGCTGTTCGGCCACCGCCGCGACGTCGCAGGCTACGCCGCCGCGTTGGAGGCGTTCGATTCCCGCTTGCCGGAGCTGGAAGCGGCGCTCAGGCCGGACGATCTTGTCGTGCTCACCGCCGACCATGGCTGCGACCCCACCTGGCCCGGCAGCGACCACACCCGCGAGCATGTGCCGATCCTCGCCTTCGGGCCCGGTGTGGCGCCCGGGCCCATCGGCCGGCGCACAAGCTTCGCCGATATCGGCCAGAGCCTCGCCGCCCATCTCGGCCACGCGCCGCTCGCCGCCGGCGAGTCTTTCCTCTAAGATCGGAAACGCCCATGAGCCAGTCGAACGTCACCGATATCTCCAGCCGCGCCGAACACGTGAGCGCGGCCCGGGTCACCGGCACGGCCTTCCATGGCGACTGGGTGGATTCGATCCGAGTCAACCGTTCGGCGGTGGAGCGCCGGGTTAATACGCTGGGCAGCCGCCGCACGGTCAAGAGGGACTGGCAGGCGGCATGGCTCCTCAAGGCCATCCAATGCATGGACCTGACGACCCTGCAGGGCGACGACACGGCCGGCAAGGTGCGGCGTCTCTGCGCCAAGGCGCGCCAGCCGGTGCGCCAGGACATCCTGGAAGCGCTCGGTGTTGCCGACCGTGGCATCACGACGGGCGCGGTCTGCGTCTATCACGGGCTCGTCGAGGTCGCGGTCGAGGCGCTTCGTGGTGCCGACATCCCGGTCGCCGCGGTCTCGACCGGCTTTCCGGCCGGCCTTTCGCCTTTTTCGACCCGCGTTGCCGAGATCGAGGCCTCGGTGGCCGCCGGGGCTGCCGAGATCGATATCGTCATCACCCGCGCGCATGTGCTGAATGCGGACTGGCGCGCGCTCTATGACGAGGTGAAGGCGTTCCGCGAGGCCTGCGGGCCGGCGCACCTGAAGGCGATCATCGCCACCGGCCAGCTCGGCTCGATCTCCAAGGTCGGCAAGGCGGCCATGGTCTCGATGATGGCGGGCGCGGATTTCGTCAAGACCTCCACTGGCATGGAGGCGGTCAACGCCACCCTGCCCGTCAGCCTGGTGATGGTGCGCATGATCCGCGAATTCTGCGACCGCACCGGCCAGAAGGTCGGCTTCAAGCCGGCCGGCGGCATCTCCTCGGCCAAGGTGGCGCTCGGCTATCTCATGCTGATGAAGGAGGAGCTGGGTAATGACTGGCTCTCGCCCGAACTGTTCCGCTTCGGCGCCTCGAGCCTGTTGACCGACATCGAACGCCAGCTCGAACATTTCGTCACCGGCCGCTATTCGGCGGCGCACCGCCACGCCATGAGCTAGGAGCTCCCATGACCAAGGTCGCTGAAATCCTCGACACCATGGACTACGGCCCGGCGCTGGAAGATTCGAGCTATGTGCAGGACTGGCTGGCCGCCAAGGGGCGTCGTTTCGGCCATTTCATCGGCGGCGCCTGGACCGACCCCGGCGGCGAAACGCTGGAAAGCCGCAACCCGGCCAACGGCGATCTCCTGGCGGAGATTTCCGTCGCCGGCGAAGCGGAGATCGACGCGGCGGTGGGGGCAGCCTCCGAAGCCTTCCTCGCCTGGTCCGGGCTCTCCGGCCACGAACGCGCGCGGCATCTCTATGCCCTCGCCCGGCTCGTTCAGAAGTCGAGCCGCTTCCTGGCGGTGCTCGAGACCCTGGACAACGGCAAGCCGATCCGCGAGACCCGCGATATCGACGTGCCCCTGGTGGCCCGGCATTTCTATCATCACGCGGGCTGGGCGCAGCTCATGGACCGGGAGTTGCCCGGCCATGAGGCACTCGGCGTGGTCGGCCAGATCATCCCGTGGAACTTCCCGCTCCTCATGCTGGCCTGGAAGATCGCGCCGGCGATCGCCGCGGGCAACACGGTGATCCTGAAGCCGGCGGAGTACACCTCCTTGAGCGCGCTCCGCTTCGCCGAGCTTGTGCAGGAGGCGGGGCTGCCGCCGGGCGTGATCAACATCGTCACCGGCGCGGGCGAGACCGGGAGCGCGCTGGTCGCGCATCCAGGCGTCGCCAAGATTGCCTTTACCGGCTCCACCGATGTCGGCCGCATCCTCAGGCGCCAGACCGCCGGAACGGGCAAGAAGCTGACCCTGGAGCTCGGCGGCAAGTCACCTTACATGATCTTCGAAGACGCCGATCTCGACAGCGCCGTGGAAGGCCTGGTGGATGCGATCTGGTTCAATCAAGGCCAGGTCTGCTGTGCCGGCTCCCGGCTTTTGCTGGAAGAGAGCATCTACGACCGGGGAGTCGAGAAGATTCGCGCCCGGCTGGAGAAGTTCCGCATCGGCGATCCCTTGGACAAGGCGGTCGACATGGGCGCCATCGTCGATCCGGTCCAGCGCACGCGCATCGAAAGCCTCGTCGGGCAGGGCGCGGACGAGGGCGCCGAGGTCTGGCAGCCTTCCGTTCCCTGCCCGACCGAGGGCTGCTTCTATCCGCCGACCCTGATCACCAATGTCTCGCCGGCCTCGACCGTGGTCCGCGAGGCGATCTTCGGGCCTGTGCTGACCGCCATGTCCTTCCGCACCCTGAAGGAGGGTGTCGACCTCGCCAACAACACCCGCTACGGGCTTGCGGCGACGGTGTGGTCGGAGAACATCAACCGGGCGCTGGAGGTGGCGGGCCAGCTCAAGGCCGGCGTGGTGTGGATCAACACCACCAACCAGTTCGACGCGGCCTGCGGCTTCGGCGGCTACCGCGAATCCGGCTTCGGCCGCGAAGGCGGGCTCGAAGGGATGTTCGAATATCTCAAGGAGACGGACGACTGGTCCAAGGGCGAGCCGCTCGTGCCCGCCCCTGACGCCGAGCCCGCGCAGCCCGAAGCCGCAGGCGGCATCGACCTCAGCCCGAAAAACTATATCGGCGGCAAGCAGAAGCGGCCGGACGGCGGCAATACGCGGATCATCGCCACCCATGGCGGCGCCTATGCGGGGCGCGTCGGCGAGGGCAACCGCAAGGATATCCGCGACGCCGTGGAGGCGGCGGTCAAGGCGGCAAGCTGGGCCACGACGACCGCGCATGCCCGCGCGCAGATCCTTTATTTCGTGGCCGAAAACCTCAGCCTGCGCGCGGATGAATTCGCCAGGCGGCTCGCCGGCCTGACAGGAGTCACGGCCAAGGCCGCGAAGACGGAAGTCGAGGCATCCATCAGCCGGCTCTTCAGCTATGCGGCCTGGGCCGACAAATATGACGGGCTCGTGCACACCCCGCCGGTCAGGAGCGTCTCGCTGGCGGTCAACGAGCCCATCGGCGTCATGGGCGTGGTCTGCCCGGACGA
>JAKSBY010000054.1 GCA_022360855.1 Sphingomonadales bacterium
ATCGACGAGATCAGGATCAGCCCGTTGAGGTCGATTGAGGTCCAGCCGCCCTGCAATTCCTCGGCCACGGCGGCCGCGCGCGTCGTCCCGTAGCTCTCTCCGGAGAGGTATTTCGGCGAATTCCAGCGTTTGTTCTGGGCGACCCACAGCCGGATGAACTCGGCGACCGAGCGGGCGTCCTGGCGGATGCCCCAGAACTCCTTGTTCTTCTTTTCGCCGATGGCACGGCTGAAGCCGGTGCCCACGGGATCGATGAACACCAGGTCCGCCAGCTCAAGCGGGCTCTGCGGGTTGGCGGCCAGATCGTAGGGCGGCGCGCCGTCATCCTCGGCCTCGCTCGGTACGTCGACCCGCCTGGGCCCATAAAACCCCATATGCAGCCACAACGATGCCGAGCCGGGCCCGCCGTTGAACACGAAGATCACCGGCCTGTCCTCGAGGCGCTCGACGCCGTTTCGGGTATAGGCGATGGAGAAGATGCTGGCCGTCGGCTCGTCATTCTCGTCGCGCAGATAGATTTCAGCGGCCGTTGCGGTGTAGCGCACCGTCTCGCCGCCGAAGCGGCCCTGATGCTGGGTCACGAAGCTGCGCGGCTCCGGGATCTCCGGCTTGGCCTTCTTGGCTTCCTCGGCCGCCGCCGGCAGAGCGAAAATTATGAGCAAGAATGCCGAGATGAACGCACGCATTTAATCCTCCCTGTTTTTTGGCAATCTATCCATGATTGGGCCGGCCAACAAGCGGTGCGCGCGACGCCGGTGTCGAATTTTGCTCTTCTGCGCACTCGCAAAACCGGGTATCAGAAGCGCCGCACAAATAGGCGGGAAGACCATTGCCGGTGGAATTCGAACTCAATCCAGACCTGGACCGCAAAGCGCTGAAGGCGGCCTTCAAGAAGGAAAGGCGCGTGCTGCTGCCGGATTTCCTTGCCGGCGACGGCGCCGAGCAGCTCTTTGCGTTCATTGCGACGCGGCTGCGCTGGGGCCTCAGCTTCAACGAGGGCAAAAAGGCGGTCGTCTATACCCCTGACAGGCTCGCCAGCATGACCGGCCGGCGCCAGCGTGATCTTCTGCAGAAGATCTTTGCCCGCGCCCAGACCGGCTATCAGTATCTCTACAAATGCTTCCCGATCACAACCGACCCGGCAGTGAGCGCGGCAAGCGGCGAGATCATCCACGATCTGCTCGATTTCCTGAATGGCGACGCGGTGCTGGCCCTGATCCGGGAGATCAGCGGCGTCACCGAACTCGCCGCGGCCGAGGCCGAGGTGGCCTTCTTCGCCCAGCAGCACTTTGCCGGGCGCCACGACGGCGGGGCCAACGGAGGCGGCAAACGCCTCGCCTTCGAACTCGGCCTGACCAGGGACTGGCGCACGGATTGGGGCGGCTATCTGCAGTTCTTCGATGAGGAAGGCGACGTGGTGGCCGGCATTCCGCCGGGATTCAATACGCTGACGCTGTTTGCGCTACCGCAGGATCATAACATCAGCATGGTGGCGCCGTTTACAGATGTGGCGCGCCTCGCCATCTCCGGACGGTTCTCGAACCGGCCCGCAGACAACGCCTAAGGAAATGGAGCAAATGGACTTCAAACTCTATGAGGCGTTGGACCGCGCGGCCTTAGCCAAGGCCTTCAAGCCGGCGGGGCGGATGCAGATCCGCGATTTCCTGGCGGCGGAGACGGCGGATGCGCTCTACGACTGCCTGATACGCGATGTGCCGTGGAACACCGTCTACAACGAAGGCAAAGAGACGGTCGTGGTAAGCCAGGCCGAGGCGGACGCCTTGTCCCCGGCCGAGCAGACGGCGCGCAGCCAGGTGATCTTCGAGAATGCGCGCTCCGGGTTTCAATACGTCTACAAATCCTATCCGATGCTCGACGCCTACAAGGAAGGGCGCGATCCCGGCCTGATCCTGCATCCCTTCTTCGAGTTTCTGAACTTTGGCGGCGTCATCGAGTTCCTGCGCGAAATCTCGGGCATCGACGAGATCATCAAGATGGACGCCCAGGCTACCTGGTACGGCCCGCACCAGTTCCTGACCCGGCATAACGACATGCCGCGGGCCGAGGCGCGCCGGCTCGCCTATGTGATCAATCTGACCAAGGACTGGCAGCCCGACTGGGGCGGCTATCTGCAGTTTTTCGACGAAGCCGGTGCGATCGTCCAGGCGTTCATGCCGCGCTTCAATACCTTGAACCTCTTCGCCGTCCCGGCGGATCATTCGGTCGGCTATGTCTCCGCCTTCGCCGGCGCCCCCCGGCTCGCCATCACCGGTTGGGCGTATGATGCTTAACTAAAGCCTAGCCCCGCACCAAATGTGCTATCAATGCCAGTGCCTCAGTTCGCGAGGGGGAGCAAGCCATGGAACCGGAAAAACCAGAATGGCCGCGAAAGACGCGCGAGCTCCATTCGCATCATTTCGACTCGACCATCTGGAACGACTTCGACTTCCGCGACGACGACATCGTTATCGCCACCTACATGAAATCGGGCACCACCTGGGTGCAGCAGATCGTCAGTCAGCTTATCTTCAACGGGGAAGAGGGCCTGCCGGTGCCGGAGATGTCGCCCTGGATGGACCTTCGGGTGCCGCCCAAGGAGATCAAGCTGCCCGAGGTGGAGAGCCAGACCCACCGGCGCTTCGTCAAGACCCATCTGCCGGTGGACGCACTGGTGTTCTCGCCCCAGGCCAAATACATCTATATCGGCCGGGACGGGCGCGACGTGCTCTGGAGCCTGTATAACCACCATGTCAACGCCAACGACAAATGGTACGAGGCGCTGAACGACACGCCCGGCCGCGTTGGTCCGCCCATAGGACGGCCGGCGGAAACCGTCGGACAGTATTTCAGGGATTGGCTGGAAAAGGATGGCTTTCCGTTCTGGTCGCTCTGGGAAAACGTCAGGACCTGGTGGCAAATCCGCCGCCTGCCCAACGTCATGCTGGCCCATTTCGCCGCACTGAAGGCGGATATGCCTGGCGAGATGCGGCGCATCGCCGCCTTCCTGGACATCCCTATCGACGAGTCGAGATGGGGCGCCATCGTCGAGCACTGTACATTCGACTACATGAAGGCCCATGCGGCCGCCAGCGTGCCCCTGGGCGGCGCGTTTTGGGACGGCGGAGCCGAGACCTTCCTGCACAAAGGCACGAACGGCCGCTGGCACGAGACCCTGAGCGCGGAAGATAGCGCGGCCTATGAGCAGCGGGCGGTCGCCGAGCTGGGGCCGGACTGCGCGCGCTGGCTGAAAACCGGCGAAATGCCTACCCGCTGAACGCCTGAATGCCCGTCTGCGCGCGGCCGAGGATCAGCGCGTGGACGTCGTGGGTTCCCTCATAGGTGTTGACCGCCTCGAGGTTCAGCACGTGGCGGATCACGTGGTATTCGTCCGACACGCCGTTGCCGCCGTGGATATCGCGGGCGACGCGGGCGATATCCAACGCCTTGCCGCAGGAATTGCGCTTCAGGAGCGAGATAGCGTCGGGTGCCAGCTTGCCCTGATCCTTGAGCCGCCCGGCCTGCAGACACGCCGTGAGCCCGATGGTGATCTCGGTCTGCATGTCCGCGAGCTTTTTCTGGATAAGCTGGGTCGCCGCCAGGGGCCGGCCGAAAGCCGTCCTGTCCAGCGCATATTGCCTGGCCGCGTGCCAGCAGAATTCGGCCGCGCCGAGGGCGCCCCACGAAATGCCGAAGCGGGCGGTATTGAGGCAACCGAACGGCCCTTTCAGCCCTGCCACGTTGGGCAGCACATTCTCTTCCGGCACAAACACGTCTTCCATGACGATCTCGCCGGTGACCGACGCACGCAATGAGAATTTGCCCTCGATCTTGGGAGCGGAAAGGCCGTCCATGCCGCGCTCCAGGATGAAGCCGCGGATGACCCCGTCCTCGGTTTTGGCCCAGACGATGAAGACATCGGCGATAGGGCTGTTGGTGATCCACATCTTGGAGCCCTTCAGGACCCAGCCGCCGTCCGCCGGCTTGGCCCGGCTCTTCATGGCCGCGGCGTCGGAGCCCGCATCGGGCTCGGTGAGGCCGAAGCAGCCGACCCACTCGCCGCGGGCCAGTTTGGGCAGGTATTTCTCCCGCTGCGCCTCGGAGCCGTAGGCGTAGATCGGATACATGACCAGCGAGGACTGTACCGACATGGCCGAACGGAAACCGGAATCGACGCGCTCGATCTCGCGCGCGATCAGGCCGTAGGCGACCGACGAGGCGCCGGCGCAGCCGTAACCCTCGATGGTCGGGCCCAACAGGCCCTGCGCGCCCATTTCGGTAATGATGTCGCGGTCGAAGATCTCGTGCCGGTGCGCTTCCAGCACGCGCGGCATCAGCTTGTCCTGCGCGTAGGCCCGCGCCGAATCGCGGATCAGCCGCTCCTCCTCGGTCAGGAAGTCTTCGAGCAACAGCGGGTCTTGCCAATCCACGGTGGGCCAAGTGATGTGCACGGTCACCGGATATCTCCTTGTCAGGGCGGGTTTGCCTTTCTCTTACCGATTCCGCACACCGGACACAATCATTGCGGCCGCGAAAAAAAATGCGGCGGGCCAGGATGATGGCACCGCCGCAAGTCCTAGTGCCGGACGGCTCAGGCGACCGAACCGGCACCGTACTCCGACAACAATCATCCCAATGACCTCAGGCAAAGCCAAAGAGATGACGCTGAACACCAAGCAAGGCGTGTGCCAGTTCGTGAAATAAAGGAATTTCAATAACTTAGCGTCTGTCGACGCGAACGCCGACGGGATCTGTGCCGTATTGAAACAACCATTACGGGACGCGGCATGGCGCGTCCGTCTCAATTCGATACAGGATGGGCCTAGGCCGAGAGCTCGTAAGTGATGGCGTGGCCGTCGAAAGTCACGAGATTGGCGCGCACCAGATCGCCCGCGCCGTCAACCCAGAACTCATGGGTCGTGATGCCGCTCTCATCATTGACGATGGTGAAATGACGGGTGTCGATGGCGCGCCCGGCTGCCTCGATGGTGACGGCGCCATGCGGCCTGAAGACCGACGGCCGCAACCGGCCCGAAACCGTATCCAACAGGGTGACCGGGAGATCGCCGGCCGTTTGCCAGATGTGGGTATCGGTGAAGCTGGTGGCCAGCACGTTCTCCGGCGCCAGGATGCGCTCGCCGTTCACCTCCAAGGCATACTGGCCGTCGACCGGGGACAGCGCCACCATCGCCTTGCGGCGGTTGCGCATGGTTTCCGCTTCGAGGCTGACAAGCTCGCCCTCGCGCCAAACCTCGCGCGATTTGTGGTCCATGCGAAATGCGGTAATGAACGCGATCTTGACGCGGACCTTGATCTTGATGTCGATCTCGACGCCGGTCTCGGTCTGCGCGTAGCTGACGCGGTGCACGCCGATGGATTTGTCGTTGCGCGAGATCTTATAGGTCAGTTCGTCGATGTTCGGCTTGTCGTGCCCGGCGGTTGCCGGCGCGAGCGAAAGCGCGGCCACAAAGCCCGCCGCAATCAGTCCCCTGATCTTCCCTAGCCCCATAGTGAAAGTATTATTATTGCTTGAGAACATCGCACTCTACCGATTCGCGTCTCAAAATCCACCTCTAATTGTCCCGCCCGTTTACGCCTGACGGCGGGACTCGTTCAGTTCCCGAGTCTGTCAAACCGGGCTTGAAAAAAAGTTCAGGACTGCTTCGGATTTTAGCAATTATCGCGCCTATTAAGGCTTAATTACGGCCCAGGCGGGCGATAACCTCCGCCAGCCGGTCGAGGTCGTAGTCGTCGACATAGACGTGAGGCGCGCTGCGAACCGAATTTCCTCGCACCGAGAGGTGGATTTTGTTGACGCGCAACGCCTCTATCAGGGCGTTATCCACGGCGCCGTCGCATTCCAGGCCCATGAGGTGCGGGCCGCGCAGGCGCCTGGCGCGCGGCTGAAACCCGATGGGCGCGAAGACGTCGGCAATCCGATCGTTCATAGCGGCCAGCGTGTCGGCGATGTTCGTCACACCCCAGTCGAGGATTTGCTTGAGCGCGGCGGCCGCCATGGGAACATGGAAGAATGACGACCGTTCCCCCATGTCGAACCGCCGCGCGCCCGGCGCGTAGGCGTCCTGGTAGTCGACGAGTCGGGTGAAGTCCTCGGCGCCCTGCCGCGCGATCCAGTTTTCCTCGAGCGGGCGCCCATCCTGATGCCGGGGAGCGACATACAGATAGGACAGCCCATAAGGGCCGAAGAGCCATTTGTAGCCGGCGCAGGCGATAAAATCCGGGTCGGCTTCAGCCGCATCGAGGGGCGCGGCGCCGAGCGACTGGGTCACATCGAGGACGAAGGCGGCACCCAGAGACCGGCAACGCCGGCCCACGGCGTTGATATCGATCGCCGCGCCGGTGGCCCAGTGGTAATGCGGACAAGCGACCAGACCGAGGCGGTCGCCCTGCTCTTCGATGGCGTCCAAGAGCGCCGCGGAATGATCGCCGTCGGGCGGGTCGGCGACCGCGGCCAGCGTCGCGCCCTGCTCCTCGGCCATCCTGCGCCAGGCGTAGACGTTGGACGGGAACTGTTCCGCCAAGATCAGGATCGTTTGACCCGGCGCGAGACGAATATTGGCGGCGGCGGTCGCCAGCCCATAGGAGACGGCCGGCACCAGCGCAACATCGTCGGCGCGGGCGTTGATCAGCCGCGCA
>JAKSBY010000597.1 GCA_022360855.1 Sphingomonadales bacterium
CAAGCTCCTGGAGGCCTTCGTAAGCCATCCGCGCCGGGTCTTAAGCCGTGATCAGCTGCTCGACATTACCGCGGGCCGGGAATGGTCGCCCTACGACCGCAGCATCGATACCCAGGTGCGCCGGCTGCGGCAGAAGCTCGGCGGCGACGCCGGCGCCAAGGACCTGATCAAGACCGTGCGCGGCGCCGGCTATCTCTTCACGGCTCAGGTCGACCGCTGCGACGGCTGAGGGTCGTGGCAACGCGCTTGGCCAGGGTCGTCTTGGTGAAGGGCTTTTTCAGCACTTCGATGTCCAGCTCCGCTGCGCCGTCCCGGCCGCTCAGCGCGTCTGCGTAGCCCGACATCAGCAGGATCCCCGCGTTCGGCCAGCGTTCTTTGAACCGGCCCGCCAACTCCACGCCATCGATGCCGTCGGGCATCATGATGTCCGAAAGCAGGAGATCGAATTCGGCTTCCCGGTCGAATAGAATCAGCGCCTCGCGGCCGGTGGTCGCTTCGTGCACTTCGTAACCGAGCTGTGCCAGTCTCTTGGCGGTCAGGTCGCGCAGGCTGTGATTGTCTTCCACCAACAGAATCCGGCCACCGGGTGTTTCCGATACCTGCTTGTCAGCGTCAGTTTGGACCGCCTTGCCCTCAACGGTGGAGCGGGGCAGAAGCAGGGTCAGCTCGGTTCCGCTTCCCGGCGCGCTCTTCAATTCCACATGTCCGCCGGACTGCTTGACGAAGCCATAGACCATAGAGAGCCCGAGGCCCGTGCCCGAGCCTGATTCCTTGGTGGTAAAAAACGGCTCGAAGACATGGTCGAGAATCTCCTCAGGGATGCCATGCCCCGTGTCGGAAACGTTGATCGCCACATAATCGCCCGCAGCCACGCCCGGATGCTCGACGGCATAGGACAGGCCGAGGGTTCTGTTGCTCAGGCCGATCGTCAGGGTTCCCTGGCCGCCCATAGCGTCGCGGGCGTTGATCGCCAGGTTCAACAGCGCGGTTTCGACTTCGCCGGGGTCGACGCGCGCGCGCCAGAGGCTCCGGTCGATATTGACGTTAATGGCAATGCCCTCGCCAAGGCTGCGCTGGAAAAGTTCCGACATCGAGAACACGAGGCTGGAAAGGTCGACGGAGACGGGTTCAAGCGGCTGGCGCCGCGCGAAGGCCAGGAGACGCCCGGTAAGCTGGGCTCCCAGGTCCACGGCTTCCTTGCAGTCGTCAAGCGCGTCCCGGGCGGTTTGGGTCAGCTCCGTCTGATCTTCGAGGAATTCCACATTGCCCTGGATGATCGCGAGGAGGTTGTTGAAATCGTGGGCGACCCCGCCGGTGAGCTGCCCGAGCGCCTCCATGCGCTGCAGGCGGGCCATCTGCCGCTCCAGGCTTTGCCGCTGGCTGATGTCGCGAATGATCCCGACGAACAGCTTTTCCCGGTCGTCGATCTCGCCGACCGCCAATTCGATCGGGAAGGTCGTACCGTCCCGGCGCTGGCCCTCGACTTGGCGGCCGATGCCGATGATCTTGGCCTTGCCGGTTGTCAGATAGGTCTCGATATAGGCGTCGTGGCCGGAGCGGTCCGGCTCCGGCATCAACATCGAGACGTTTTTGCCCAAGAGCTCTTTGGCGGCATAGCCGAAGATTCGCTCGGCCGCCGGATTGGCCAATTGGATTATGCCCTTCGCGTCGATCACGAGAACCCCGTCAACCGTTGCTTTGAGAACGGCATCGAGCGTGCGGTCCTTTAGCTGGCTGCGCGATTTCACGGGCTCGGGCTTCCTCCGGATGCGGGGCATCAATGCGGTTTGATCGCGATCAATGTCAAGCCCTCGGCCCCTTCGGAAGATAATCGGCGTAACGACTTAGCATAGGCGGGTAAGCGCGTTGACTATTCGGCTGATCCTGGCGCCGGTCCTGGAGAATGCGGCCTCCGAGCCGGCGATTGCCGCGGCCATAACCCTGGCCAAGGCCTTCGATGCACAAGTCGCGGGCATGCATATCCGGCCCGATCCCGAGCGCGAGCTTTCCTATCTCGAGGGATATTTGAAAGGCCCGGCGCGAAAGGGGCTGGTCGCCAAGATGAACAGCCACTGGTCGAGCCAGGCCGAGTCCGCGGCTCACAGCTTCAAGATGCTCTGCAAAAAACAGTCGGTGAGCTTTGCCGAGAAGCCCTCGGGCAAGCCCGGTCTCGGCGCGAGCTGGAACGAGCGGGTCGGCTCCCTTCGCGACGTTATCTCCGCGATCGGCCGCAGTGCGGATGTCGTCGTAATCGGCAGGCCCAAGGGCGCGGCCGGCGGCAACGGTTCGAAGGTCATTCGCGATGCCGTGCTGGCGACCGGCAAGCCGGTCATCGTTATTCCGGAGGACGGATTCGAACGGATCGGCCGAAACGTGGTCGTCGCCTGGAATTGCGGCGCCGAGGCGGCCCGGGCGGTCGGCGCGGCGCTGCCGATCCTGCGTCGCGCGGCGCGGGTCTGTATCATTTCCGCTGGCGGCGCCATGGAAAACGGTCCGAGCGCCGCGGAGCTGTCGAACTATCTCAAGCTCCATGGCGTTGAAGCCGGCGTCGCGTGGATCAAAGACAAGAACCGGACGCCGCAGGATATCCTGCTCGACAAGGCAAGCGAGCTGGATGCGGACCTGATCGTGATGGGGGCGTATTCGCACCGTGGGCTGCCGGAGCGTGCCACCGGCAGTTTTACCCAAGCAATCCTGACCCATGCCGATATCCCGGTTTTGCTGGTGCATTGACGCGACGGAGGGCAGGCATGTCGATCAAACGAATCCTCGTTCCGTTGCTTTCCCAGGAGCAGGCATCGGACGCCCTTGCCGCCGCGTTTGCCGTTGCCAAACCGTTTCGGGCGCATGTTCAGGGCCTCCACCTGAGGCCCGACCCGGCGCAGTCGGTGCCGAGCGTTGTCCCGACCATGTTGACGGATTACATCGTTGAGACCACCGATGCGATCAACCGCGCGGCCGCGGAACTGGCGGGCGGCCTCAAGAGCCAGCTCGAGGAGGCGGCCGGCCGAAACGATGTGCCCATGGCGGAAACCGATAGCGACGGGCCGTCGGCATCGTGGCGCCAGGCGCAAGGCTTCGTGCCCGATGATTTCGCCCTTGCC
>JAKSBY010000316.1 GCA_022360855.1 Sphingomonadales bacterium
CGCCGCGACCATCTACGGCAATCTCGGCAACCCGATCTGGTTCCACCACGATTGGGGATACCACCTTTCGGTCGCCTTGTACGACTTCGTGGTCTACGTGATCGCCGGCGCGGTGCTGGCCTATTTCATTACCGGCGAGGCGGAGGGGGCCGAGGCTTAGACCGCCGGTTTACGCCTTGTTCTTTTTGACGCTCTCGTCCATGCGGGCGAGCTGCTCGGGCGTGGCTTCGGTCTGGTATTTGGCCTTAAAGTCGGCATACGGCATGCCGTAGACGATCTCGCGCGCGGCGGCCTTGTCCAAGTCGACGCCCTGCTCCGCTGCCGCCTCCTGATACCAGTCGGCCAGGCCGTTGCGGCAGAAGCCGGCCAGTCCCATCAGGTCGATGTTCTGGGCGTCGGTGCGGTGGCGCAGATGATTCAGGAGCCGGCGAAAGGCGGCGGCCTCCAGTTCGGTTTGCGTAGCCGGGTCCATCAGGTCTCGTCCTCGTCGTAGTAGATTTCCTCGAACATGGTCCGTTCGCCGGCCAACCGCAAGAGGCCCTCGGCAATAATGTCCGCCCATGTCTCGATTCCCCGGGCGTCGGCCAGCAAGTCCTGACGGATCTCCAGGGTCGCCTGGGCCAGACCGTGGGACGCACCGTGGCGCCGCATGGTATAAAACAAGGACTTGCCGGAATAAGGCTCGTTGTCGCCCACCGTATGGCCCTTGTCGCGCAACAGCCGGATGAAGCCCTGCGCCAGGCGCGGATCCTTGTCCCACAGGAACGCCGCCTCCCACGGCCGCGTCTCGCCAGCCATGCGGTCGGTAAAGCTGTGCACCGCCATCACGATGGGCCGCTCGGCCCGGCCGATCCGCTCTTTGACCTCCGCCTCGCAAGCCGCGTGATGCGGATCGAAGATGTCCGCGATGCGCCGGTCCCGGTCGACTTCGTGAGCGGGCCGGTTGCCGGGAATGGCGACGCCATCGGAATGCTCCGGAATCAGGGTCGGGTGATCGGTCTCCCGGTTGACGTCGATGACGAGCCGCGATGCGGTCGCCATGACGGCGACACAGTCGAGTTTCTGAGTGAGCAGCAGGGTCAGTTCGGCGGCGCCGATGTCGTAAGCGATGTGATCGTTCAAATGTTTGCCCGGCAAACCGAGATTGTCATATTCGCCGGGTATATGGTTCGACGCGTGATCGCAGATCAGAACAAAACGCCCGCGGCCCCGGGTGTTGACGATTTCCGGCCGGACCGGATTTTGCCCCGCGGCGCCCGCATGACTATTGTTTTTGTGTTTCGCCATTTGTTATCTACCGCCTGGGCGGTTGTACATCTCTCCCCCATATTCAAACCTATAACGCCCTACGAAAGAGTCAATTTGGGCCGCTCTGCCGACCGAGTTATCGCGTCATGACAAAACCTACCCGACGCCACCGCAAGACGCGGATCATCGCCACGCTGGGACCGGCGAGCGACACCCGCGAAAAGATCGAGGCGCTGTTTCGCGCCGGCGTCGATGTATTCCGAATCAATATGAGCCACGGCGATCATGCTTCCAAGGAAGCAATCATCGCCGCTATTAGGGAGGTCGAGCGCAGCGTCGGCCGGCCGATCGCCATCATGGCCGATCTGCAAGGACCGAAGCTCAGGATCGGTGACTTCAAGGATGGCAGCGTCACCCTCGAGGAAGGTCAGGAGTTCACGCTCGACCTGGACTCGGCCGACGGCGACGAGACCCGGGTCGAGCTGCCGCATGTCGAGATCTTCGATGCGCTCCAGCCCGGAATCGATCTGTTACTCGACGACGGTAAGGTCCGCATCCATATCGACGAGGTCGGCAAGGGATCGGCAAAGGGGACGGTGGTCGTCGGCGGCCAGCTCTCCAACCACAAAGGCGTCAACGTTCCGAATGTGGTACTGCCCTTGGCCGCGATCACGCCCAAGGACCGCCGCGACCTGGAATTCGCCCTCGAACAGAAGGTCGACTGGGTGGCGCTCTCCTTCGTGCAGCGGCCCGAGGACGTGGCCGAGGCCCGCAAGATCATTGCCGGGCGCGCCGGCGTGCTGGCGAAGATCGAAAAGCCGGCGGCCCTGACCTGCCTGCAGGACATCCTCGAGATTTCCGACGCGGTCATGGTGGCGCGCGGCGACCTCGGCGTCGAACTGAAGGTCGAGGAGGTGCCGGGGATGCAGCGGCGCATCATCCGCGCCGCTCGCGACGCCGGAAAGGCGGTGGTCGTGGCGACCCAGATGCTGGAATCCATGATCACCTCGCCGGTGCCGACCCGGGCCGAGGTGTCGGACGTTGCCAACGCTATTCACGAAGGCACCGACGCCATCATGCTGTCGGCCGAATCCGCCGTGGGCGATTACCCCGCCGAGGCCGTCGAGGTCATGAACCGCGTCGCCGAACAGGTCGAGCAGGACCCGTCCTACAAGCAGGGCAAGATCGACGAGCGGCTGATGCGCCACGCAACCGCCGAGGACGCCATCACCTTCGCCGCCCGGCAAGTGGCCCGCACGGTCGACGCGTCGGCCATCGTTTGCTTCACCAAATCCGGCTCGACCGCCAGGCGCGCCTCGCGGGAGCGGCCGGATGTCGCCGTCATGGCGCTGACGCCCAACGTCGCCATCGCACGCCGGCTCTGCCTGGTTTGGGGGCTGCACAGCGTCACCACCCGCGACGTCACCTCCTTCGAGGAAATGGTCGGCAAGTCCAAGCGCATGGCTTTGCGTCACGGCCTTGCCGGGCGCGGCGACCGGATCGTGGTCACCGCCGGCGTCCCGTTCGGCACGCCGGGCGCAACCAACGTGCTACACATCGCCTGGGTCTCCGGCGATGAGCTGAAGAACAAATAGCCGAGGCCTTTTTCCGGAATTCCGTTCGTCCTGAGCTTGTCGAAGGGCGAAAGGCCGCGCTGCCGTTCATCCTTCGACAAGCTCAGGACGAACGGAATTCTGAGAAGCAAAGCTCTCCATAAACAAAGCCGCGCCCTTCCAGACGCGGCTCCCAACGAAACCGAGAGTTTGGCTGTCGGCCTATCCCTGGCGGGCCTTGAACCGGCGGTTGGTCTTGTTGATCACATAGGTGCGACCCTTGCGACGGATCACCCGGCAATCGCGATGCCGCGATTTCAGCGATTTCAATGAGTTCCGGACTTTCATCGCACGTCTCTCGACCAACCTGCCAATCGTTCGCCTGCTTAGGCGGCCCCGAGGGGCCTGAAAAGCGGCGCGGAACTTACGCCCGCCCAAGGCCCCTGTCAACCACCGATTCCCGGAATCCCTCCGCTTGAGTACCGGGTACTTTAGCGAGCCAAAAGCACCCGGTACTTAAGCTTGGCTCCGGCCCGTCACACAATGAAGAAGGCGGCCGGTCGGGGCCGCCTCCTCGTCCCGCCGTTGGTAAGCGGCGGGTAAATGCTCACGTCAAGCCGTCAGTGAGCGGATAGTACAGGATCGGAATTGCTTTGTCACGGGGAATCTGAGTCCCGTCGGCTAAACTTGTAGACTTTGCGGGGTGGCCGGTGCACTCTCTGCCGCCTGTTCCGGAGTTCCATGAGCCAACATCCCGAGAAGTCGCAAGAGTGGGGGAAAACAGCCGGCGAGCCGCCCTGGCCAAGCCCGGTCTATGCTTGGTTTGTGGTCTTCGTTCTGACCGTTGCCTATACGATTTCCTTCATCGACCGGCAGATTATCGCGCTTCTGGCCGGACCGATCCAGCAGGACCTCGGGGTCGGCGACACGGCGATGGGCCTGCTCGGCGGGTTTGCCTTCGCGCTGTTCTACACCTTCCTCGGCATCCCCATCGGACGGTTGGCCGACCATCGCTCCCGCCGCGGCATCATCGCCGTCGGGCTGTTTTTCTGGAGCCTGATGACCATGGTCTGCGGACTCGCCAAGAATTTCTGGCACCTTTTCTTTGCCCGCGTCGGTGTCGGCATCGGCGAGGCGACCCTGAGCCCGGCCGCCTATTCCATGATCGCCGACTATTTTCCCAAAGAGCAGCTCGGCCGCGCGTTGAGCGTCTTTTTCATCGGCGTCTATGCGGGAACCGGCCTTGCCTTTCTCGCCGGCGGCGCCGTGATTGCCATTGTCGGAGGGATGGAGTCGCTGACGGTGCCGGTGTTGGGCGACCTCAGGCCCTGGCAGGCTGCCTTCATGATCGTCGGAGCGCCAGGGATTCTCTATGTGCTGGTCTTCCTCGCCGTCAAGGAACCGGCGCGCCGGGGACTCATCAACTCGGAGCATGGCGACCAGGAAGTTCCTCTCGGCGAGGTTCTTCGCTTCATCTGGGAGCGGCGGGCGACCTATGTGCCGCATTTTCTCGGCTACGGCTGCCTGTCGCTTATCGGCTACGCCTCGACCTTCTGGATCGTCGAATTCTACGTGCGCACCTACGGCACGGCGCGGGCCGAGGCGTCTTACATATACGGTATGCTGCTTTTGGGATTCGCCATCGGCGGCGTCGTCTTCTCCGGCTGGCTATCGGATAAGCTCGAGGCCCGCGGCATGGGCGATGCCAAGATCAGGATGGGAATGCTCTCGGCGCTCGGGCAGCTTCCGGCCGGCGCGCTGTTTCCGCTGATGCCCGACCAGACCTCGGCGACGATTGTCCTGGCAATTGCCGTCACATTTGCCGCGTTCCCGTTCGGCACCGCCGCCGCAAGCCTGCAGGCGATCACGCCGAACCAG
>JAKSBY010000148.1 GCA_022360855.1 Sphingomonadales bacterium
CCAGCCTGTATCTCATGATGATGCTGCAGCCGACAACCGGGCTATTGTCTTCGCTGCCACTCGAGCACGCCAAGCTGCTGGGGCGGTTTCATGCCTTCGGCGGGATCGTGATCCTGCTCCTCATCGCGTTACATACCGGCGCGGCGCTATGGCACCATTTTGTCGCCCAGGACGACACGCTGAAACGCATGTTGCCGCTCCTCAAGAAATAGGCCCCGCAAAGGGTTTCGGAAGAGCTAAGGCGCAAGCAGTATCTTGCCGAAGAAGCGCCGGTCTTCCATCATGGCCTCGGCCTCGCGCGCCTGATCGAGCGGCAACGAGCAATCGATCACCGGCGCGAGCCGGGACTGCGCGACCATTTCCAGCAATGTCGTCAGATCCTCTCTCGTCCAGCCGCTGGAGCCGATGATGCGAAGCCCGAACGTCCAGATATAGCGCAGGTCCATGGTCACGTCGTAGCCGGCCGTCGCCCCGCAATTCAGCAGACGGCCGCCGACTTTCAGGCAACGGACCGACGGGGCCCATGTGTCGCCGCCGGTGAAGTTGACGACGACGTCGACACCGCCCGTGCCGAAAACGCGCGGCCGGCCGACGGTATCGTGCACGGCCCGCATGAAGTCCTGCTCCGCGTAGTTGACCAAGTGGTCGGCCCCAAGGGCCTTGAGCCTGTCCAGCTTTTCGCCTGTGCTGGCGCAGGCTACGACCTCGGCGCCCACGGCTTTCGCAAGCTGCACGCAGGCGACGCCGACGCCGCCGCTGGCACCCAAAACGAGCACTTTCTCGCCGGCCGTTACCTTGCCGACCGAAAACATCATCTTATGCGCCGTGCCATAGGCAAGCGGAAGCGCGGCGGCCTCTTCGAACGTTATGCTATCAGCAAGCCGTATGAGCTGATAGTCCCGGGCGCGAAGAAACTGCGCCCGGCCGCCATCGGTGATCTCGCCCATGAGGCCGACAATATCGTCGTCATTCAGCGCCGGGTCGATCAGCACGCGATCGCCAACTGCCCAGCTCTCGACATCCTCGCCGACCTCGACAATCTCGCCCGCCATATCGGAGCCGGTAATCACCGGAAGCGGAATCCTGATGCCCGGCATGCCGCGTCGGGTGAAGATATCGTGATAGTTGAGCGCGGTCGCCCGGACCCGGACCAAGACGTCACGCGCGCCGATTTGCGGCCGCGGATAGTCATCGCGATAGACGATCTTGTCCAAGCCGCCGTGGCCCGTGACGACGGCGGCACCCATGACGTTTTTCGGATCGGTTTGCACCGGCATTCTGACACCTCTTACAGCCGAATTCGCCGGGACTCTTTAGCCGGTCGGGCGCTCTCGGGCCCATACCGGAAACCGGATACTGGGTATTCGGTCACACGACGAAATAGGGGCGGCCATCGGGAGTGGGACGCCTTAAAAAAGAGGGGCTGAGTTGAAGAGCAAATCCGGGCCCGTCCATGCAAGCCGACATGAACGTCATACAAAACGCGCGCAATCTGGGTGCTATCTTCGACACGTCAGGTTTCGCCGACAAGATCGCCATTCACGACCTTCGGGTCGCAGACAGACCCCGTGCGCTGACATTCGCCGATATCGGGCGGTATGCCGACGGCGTCGCGCGCGGGCTCGCCAGGCGCGGCCTGAAGCCGGGTCAGCGTATCGGCATCCTGACGGCCAACCGCTGGGAGTTTCTAAGCACCTATGTCGGCGTCCTGCGCGCGGGCCTCGTGGCCGTCCCGTTGAACTACAAGCTCGCGAAGGAGACGCTCGCGCTGCTTTTCGACGATGCCGAGATCGCGCTGGTTTTTGCCGACGCCGAGCGGCTTGATCTGTGCCCCGAGGGCGTGGCGGTCGTAAACTTCGACGACCCGGACGGCGAGACGGGGTTTGACGCGCTGATCGATTTCGGCGATTTCGGGCCCTACATACCCGATCAGGCGCATCTTGCAAAAATCCTCTATACATCGGGATCGACCGGCCGGCCGAAAGGCGTGCTGCTGACCCACGCAAGCCAGGTCTGGACCATGCAGAACTACATGGACGCCTGGGCCGCACCGCAAGACAGCACGATTGTCGTCGCGCCTGCCTATCACAAGAACGGCCTCTCCGCGTTGCAGCTTTCGCTGGCCTCGGGCCTCACGGTCGTGCTGATGCCGCAGTTCGAGCCGCGCCGTTATCTGGAGGTAGTCGATCGTTACCGGTGCACCGTCCTTTCCGGCGTGCCGACCATGTTCGCACTCCTGGCACGGGAGCGCGACCTGATCGAAAAGCTGGATTTGTCTTGCGTGCGCGAGCTCTTCGTCGGCTCGGCACCGTTATCAGCATCGGTCCGCGAAGCCATTGCGCACACCTTCCCCAATGCTCCACTCCTGAATTCCTACGGCACCACCGAAGCGCCGGCAATTTTCGGAGCGCATCCGGACGGGCTGGCGCAGCCACCGCTCTCCGTCGGCGCGCCGCTCGAGGGGGTCGCGTGGCGGCTTGTCGGCGGACGCAATGCCGATGAGGGAGTGCTGCACGTGCGCACGCCCTCGCAGAGTGCCGGATACCTGAATATGCCGGAGGCCACAGGGCAGAAGTTTCGGGACGGCTGGTACGATACCGGCGACATCATGCGCCGCGACGACGAAGGCTTCTTCTACTTCGTCGGCCGCGCCGACGATATGTTCGTTTGCGGCGGGGAGAATATCTATCCGGCGGAAGTCGAGCAAATCATCGACAGCCACCCCGACGTGGCCCAGTGCGCCGTGATCGACGCGCCGGACGCGATCAAAGGACGCATACCGGTCGCCTTCGTCGTACCGTCGTCGGAAGCGGCGCCCACCGAAGAACACATAAAACAATTCGTGCTCGACAACGCGCCCGCCTATCAGCATCCGCGTATCGTCGTCATCCGCAACGCCCTGCCGCTCAGCGCCACAAACAAGATCGACCGCAAGGCGCTCGCGAAGGAAGCGGAGCGCCTGTCCGCCGCCCATGGCCGTGCATGACCGGCCATCTGATTCAGCCAAAAATCACCATCTAGCCTGAGGTCACAGCATGTCGGAAGCCCAACAGCAGGAACGCCTGGAAACCATAGAGGACGCACGCGCGCTTCTCACGCAATCGGCCTTCACCAACGCGCTCGGGATCGACCCGGTATCGTGGGACGACGACGCGGGCGTGCTCGTGATGCGCATGCCGAAAACGGCGCTGATCGATCGCGGCAGCAACTCGGGCGCCTTTCATGGCGGCGCCATCGCCGCGCTGGCGGACACCGCCGCCTGCTGGGCACTGGTGATGCGCCTGCGCCGCGGCCTTCCCACCGTAAACCTACGCATCGACTATCTGCGGTTTGCCGAATCGGATTTAACGGCGACCGCAACCATACGCCGCCAGGGCCGGCGCGTCGGTGTCGTCGACGTCGATATCCGCGATGCCTCGGACCGGCTGGTCGCCATCGGACGTGGGTCCTTCGGCACGTGGACGGATGGCTGATCAGCCGCTCGATCCGGGCCGCATAGGAAAACCAAATACGAAATACGTCTGCTATCGGCCCAGCGAATGCTCACCCAGCCCCGGGGAGCGACCGCAGACAACGGGCTTCAGTCTTCCGCCAAAGCCAGGTCGATGAGCGCTTTTGAGTGAATCTCGGCCGTGTCGATGGTCGGAAGAGAGGCCGTCACACCCTGGAACCCGCACCAAAGCTCGGTCGATCCAAGAAGCACGGCCGCGGCCCCTTCCCTTTCGAATGACGAGACCATCCTGTGGAGATGTTCGAGCGATTGCGCGGCGACGTCTTGCCGGGCGATCTCATCAATAATGATGCCGTGAAGGCGGGAAATGTCCTCTTCTTTCGGCACCATGATGTCAAACGCCGCATCCGCGTTGACGCGATCCAGAAGGAAGCCGTCATTCAGAATGAATTTTGTGCCGAGAACACCAATGCGCTGGATCTCATTCTTATATAAGTAGTCCCGAATGACGTCAGCGATATGCAGGAACGCCACCGCACTCTCTACGGCGCCGCTAAAGAACTTGTGCCCCGTGCTCGACCCGACGGCCAGAATCTCGGCGCCCGCGCCGACGAGAGCGTCGGCGGCGTCCTGCATCATGCGCGCAATCCGTTCCGGATTATCGGCGTGGCTTAGCACCTCGGAGAAGTCCAAGGAACGCAGCACAAGATCTACCGATGCGTTGCCACCGAGCCGGCGCGCAACTTCCATGTTCAGTTGCCTGTAATAGGCAGACGTGGCGACCCAGCTGATGCCGCCGATCAAACCGATGCGTTTCATCTCGTTCGGCGCGAACAGGTGAGCGTGTCAGGTCCTGACATCCAAACGCACGCCGAAGACACGCGGCGCAATCGGTTGGGTAATAAACGCCGTCACCGAGGACACGAGAACCTGCTCGTTGGTCAGGTTTCGCCCGAAGACGGAGATTTTCCATCTTTCGGCTTCGTACCCTATTTGGGCATCCAGAACGATGCGCTCCTCAAAGTTGGGTCCGCCTGGATTGTTCGCGACGGACCCGAACGCAGCGTCGCGATAGCTCACATCGGCCTGGGCAAAGGCGCCGATCGGATGGCGGAAGATGCCGCCGATGGCGCCCGACCAGGGCGGCGCGTTCTCGAACTCGTTGCCACTGCAATCACCAACGGGGCAGCCATCCATGAATTCGTTGAATTCCGTTTTGGCATAGCCGATGCTGACGTACCCGTCGAAATACTCGCCAAGCTCAAACTGAGATTCGATCTCGAACCCGACGACATTGCTGGACGCGGCGTTGACGATCGCCGTATCGAAGGGGCTTGGCGTAAACTGCACCTGGACC
>JAKSBY010000353.1 GCA_022360855.1 Sphingomonadales bacterium
GGCGCGGCGCAAAGCACGCCGCGCGGCGCAGAGCGGCCGAGCCGGGCGGCGAGGAAGAACGCCGTGTCCGCCTCCGGGAAGAAGGCGACCAGGGTGGCGATATCCCGCGAGCAGCCGGCGCGGCCGAGCGCCCGGCGGCCGGCATAGTCGAACATGTCGAGGCCGAGCGGCGTGGGAGGGTCCTGCGTCCAGTCCGGCTTGAGCAGCCGGTCGCGGCGGGCCCGGCCCAAGGCCCCGGCGTCGGGGCTGGTGAGCACTGCCAGAAGGCGCGCCATATCGCCGGCGGTGGACCAGACCCCGGCACCCGCCTCCGCCAGATTTGTGGCGTAAAGCGGCCGGCAGTCGAAAGACCCACCCTCGGCGCACGGGTCGACCCGGTCAAGCGGCGGCGGTCCGGCAAAGCTATCGGTAAGCTCCAAGGGCGCGAGGAGGCGCGTATGAAGCGTCTCCGAGAAGCTTCGGCCGGTCGTGTCTTCGATCACGACGCCCAGGAGGCCGAAGCCGACCGTGCCCGAATCGGCCAGCACGCCCGGCGAGCGCAGAGGCCGGAGATAGGGCATCATGGCTTCCGGTGTCAGCGTTAACTCCGCCGGATCGCGGCTGAAGAGCAACGAGGTCACGCTCTCGAAACCGGCGCGGCTGGTGATCAGATCGCGCACCGTGATCGCCGCGTCGCCCTCGGCCGGGATCGCCAGCCGGCTCAGCAGCATGTTAACGTCGCGATCGAGAGGCAGCCGGCCTTCCGCCTCGAGGCCGAGCGCCAGCAGCGTGGTGAAGAGCGCCGAGACGCGGTCGAGCGGGATCAGAATGCGTGCGGTTTCCAGCGCGCCCGTGCCCACGCCCATCCGGCCGTAGCGATCGAGATGAATAATCCGGCCACCGTTCGCGGCAACCACGATGACGCCGTCAAGCCGGTCCTCGAGCGCGTCTTGCGAACGCGACTCGAAATGGCCGGCGACTTCGCGGCCGTCGAAGACGATGCTCTGCGCGAGGCCGCTGTTGGGCGCCAGCATTCCGGCACAAAGGGCGCAAACCAGTCGTTTGAGTAGTTTCCCTAGTGCCACAGCCTGCAACCTGCGTGCGGATTGCCATTTCCCGATGGCAAGTCTATCACGGAATGAAAGGAGGCACGGAATGAAAGGAGGCCCAGCCGAGATCATGACTGCCTATGCACCCGTTCCGCTCGAAGGCTTCATCCGCCGCAATACGGATGAGATGGAGCGACGCGCCCGCGACTTTCACGAGCTCATGGCGCGCCGCCGCACGGTCCGCCACTTCGCGGATACGCCGGTCCCGCGATCGGTGATCGAAGACGCGCTCAGGACCGCCGGCACTGCGCCGTCCGGCGCCAATAAGCAGCCCTGGCACTTCGCCGTGGTCTCCGACCCCGAACGCAAGCGCCGCATTCGCGAAGCGGCGGAAGAGGAAGAACGCGCCTTTTATGCGGGCCGCGCCAGCGAAGAATGGCTCAAGGATCTCGAGCATCTCGGCACCGATGCCGAGAAGCCGTTCCTCGAGACCGCGCCCTATCTGATCGTCGTCTTTCAGAAGAATTACGGCCTCGACCCCAAGACCCAGGCACGCTCGAAGCATTACTATGTTCAGGAAAGCGTCGGGCTCGCCTCCGGGCTCCTGATCGCGGCCCTGCATAATGCCGGGCTCGCGACCCTGACCCACACGCCGAGCCCGATGGGGTTCCTGTCCCAACTCCTCGAACGGCCGAAAAACGAGCGGGCGGTGATGATCGTGGTCGCCGGTCTGCCGGCGGACGACGCGGTCGTCCCCGATATCTCGCGCAAGCCGCTTGACCAGATTTCAAGCTGGTTCTGACGCCGAACAGCCGATGAGCCGGCCCCACCGATCCTTTTCAGCAAACGACAAAGGCCGCGACTTTGTCTGCGGCGATCTGCACGGCATGTTCGATGCGCTCACCGTGGCCATGCATCGGGTCGGTTTCGACACCGAACGCGACCGCATGTTCTCGGTCGGCGATATTGTCGACCGCGGCCCCGACTCCGCCCGCTGTCTGGAACTGGTCAACGAGCCCTGGTTTCACGCCGTGCGCGGCAATCACGAAGAGCTGATGATCGACGTGTGGCACGGCAAGGACCCGCTCAACTGGTGGCTCAACGGCGGCCGCTGGGCTTACGAGTTGCCGGCGGAGCATATGTCGCGTCTCGCGCGCATGGCGGCCCGTCTGCCCTACGCGTTGACCGTTGAGCTTGCCGATGGCGGCCGGGTCGGCGTCTGCCATGCCGAACCGGCGGTCGACGACTGGGCCGAGATCGAAACGGCCTGCGGCGAAGAAGAGACGCGCACGCAGATGGTCTGGGGCCGCAGCTGGCTCAGGGGCGACGGTGCGCGGACCGTCGCCAATGTCGACCTGACCGTGCACGGCCACACGCCGGTCGACGAACCGACGCGCCTCGCCAACGCGCTCTTCATCGATACCGGCTGCGTCTATGGCGGCGAATTGACGGTTATCGAACTGGCCGGCGAAATCGGGCGAGCGCGACCGGCGAGCGGCACTCACTGAGGCGAAGCGCCGGATTCTGCGGCCTTTCGCATTTCGACAATGGCCCTGAGTTCCTTGGTCAGATCGCGTTCTTGCCTGCGGTGGGTCGACCACGCGATCAAATTCCGGAGCGTCTGCTCGGCTTCGTCGAAGCGCCCGGACTTGGCCAGGAGCTTGCTGTAGGTCACCTCGATGTCGGCGGAATCGGGCCGCAACGTGCGCGCCGCGTCAATGACCAAAAACGCCTCGTCGCTGACCTCTTCGCCCTCCCAGGCGTAGGTGTCGGCCAGATTGTAGAGAGCCGGAACAAACGTCTTTTGGCGGCGGATGGCGCGACGCAAACCCCGCCTGAATTCGGTGACCGCATCGCCCGTTAGCGCCTCGTCGCGATCGCCGTCGACCGCTTCGAGGCGGTCGATCATGGCCGTCAAATAGGGCGCTCGCGGGGTATCGGGAAGAAGTTCGGCAAGTCGTCCGGCATAGGCGCGCGCCTCATCATATTCCTCACGGATCATGGCAATCTCGGCCAGGTAGCGGCACATATCCGCCGCCCTGATCCCGTCAGCAAGCGCCTGCGAGAATGCCCGGCGAAACTCCCTCGCGGTGGTTTTCTTCGAACCGGCAAGAAACCGCGCCTCGGCGACCTGCAAACGCGCCTCGGCCTCGGGCATTACCCGGACTTGTATGTCAGACATCCTCGAAGAAACGGGCAGCTCGGTCTGCAGCAGCCGCAGTTGGCGGCCCTTCCAGTAGGCCTTGACTTCCTTGCCGACTTGCTTCGGGCTGCGGCCAAAGACCTCTTTGAAGATTTGCTCGGCGCGGTCGGTTCGCAGATTGGCCTGCATCAGGAACGCATTCATTTTCGGCCAGAGCTCCGGTTGCCCGTGCAAAAAGTGGGTCAGGAGCCAGCCTTGGGAATACTGCATAGACACATTTGAAAGACCGTTGCGGCTGCCCTCCAGATATTGGCCGTGGGCCGAGATGATCTCCTGAAACGGAATCCACCGGGCATGCTCCAACAACATCGCACGATCGGCCACGCCGCCGCCGATGATCGCCAGATTGCCGCGAAATTCGATGGTGGAGAGGTATTCCGCGAGCCCTTCATCGTACCATCGCGGGTATTTCAACGGGCTGAATTGGTGCAGCAGATGGTGCGTATACTCGTGGATCAAGACTTCGCGGCCATCGGGGCGCAGCTCCCTCTTGTCCAACGGCTCCAATGTCAAAAAAGCCTGTGCGCCCTCATGGCTGTTTTCATAGAAGCCGAGGGAACCGAAGGCTCTGATATCGCGATGGTACTGCTTTGTGGTTTCGAAGGCATAGATCAGCAGGGGCGGCGTCGGGTCGTCGGTAAAGTCGACGCTGGTGATTTGCTCCATCACGACTCGAAAGCGCTCGAGATCGGTAATCAGCGCGGTCGCCCGGTCTCTGTCCGCATTGCTGCGCACGATGAAGTGAGGGCTGGTGATCTCCAACCAGTCCAAGCTGTATTTAGCCTCGGCGCCTTGCGCGCCAAGCGCCACAACGAGACCGAACACCCAAGCCGACAATCCACGCATCTCAACCCCCATCTCCTATACCAAAGGATAGAAAAGAGAGCGGGACACGTGCAATGAAAAATACCCCGCCGAGGGCCGCCCGGAAGTTTCCGCCTCAGGCCGTGGCGGCTGCGTCGAATTTCGCCTGGGCTTCCTCGAACTGCGTCAGGGCCTTGTCGAGATATGCCAGCGCCTCTGCCTGGTAGCCGTCGGCGGACGCCGACCAGACCCGGTTGACGTAGCGCTCGCCGGCGGCGAAGGCGCTTTGGATATCGGCGTAGGCCTGAAGTCCGAAGAGCGGCACCATGGACTCACGCGCATCGACGAAGCGGTTGAGGTCTTCGCGGAACAGCCGGTCGATCTCGTGGCGCAACTCATCGACCGGGACCGTCGCCTTGCGGCCGTTGAGCTCGCGCAGGTTGGCGATGATCGCGGCCAGGCTCTCGGTCAGGTCGCGGCGGTTGCCCTCGAGCACGTGATCGGCATGGGCGGCGGCCTTCTGCGCCCGCTTGACGATGACGACGCCGATGACGCCGGCGCCGATGGCCGCGACGAAGAAGGTCCAGTCGACGGCCTCCGGATCGAGCGAGGCGACGAACGCGGCGCTCAGGAAGCCGGCGACGACCAGGATGAAGCCAAATCTGATCATCTCACCCTCCCTAAACCGCGCCGACGACTTTGGAGACCGCGTTGCCGACGCCGACAAGCGCCTCGCCGACGATCAGCCCCGCGGCGACGGGGATGCCGACCTCCTCGGACCAGCTCTGGCCGAGCTTGGCGTCGGCCGAGACCCGCGCCAGGGTGCCGATGGAATAGGTCAGCACGATATTGAACGGCAGATAGAAGCCGAGGCCGACGGTGATGCCGAGACCGCCCTGGGTCGCGGTCAGGAGCGCGCCCATGAAGGCGCCGGCAAGGTATTTCTCGACCGGCACGTCGCCGGAGATCAGGCCCTTGACCACCCCGGCCAGGGCACTCGCCTGTGGCGCTTCGAGGCGCGAGCCCTCGCCGAAGCCTTCTGCCTTGGCGAGGATAAAGATGACGACGATCACGACGATGGGCCCGAGCCAGGCGCCGACGAACTGCCCCATCTGCTGCATGCGCGGCCGGGCGCCGACTAGATAGCCGGTCTTGAGGTCGAGCATCAGGTCGGTGGCCTGGCTCATGGCGACGCAGACCGCCGCGCCCACCGAGATGGCCGCGATGATGGCGCTCGGCTCGTCCAGGTCCCTGACGATGAAGATCAGCAGGGTCACCGCGATCAGGGTCATGCCCGAGAGCGGTGACCAGTTGGTCCGTCCGATCGCCTCGGAGAGGATGATGCCTGCCATCCAGATCCACAGCGTGCCCAGGACCGCCATGGCGAGCGCGCGGCCGAAGGTCATGGTGTCGACCGAGGTCAGCGCCATCACGAACAGCAGCACCGCGGCGCCGACGATGGCAATGTAGAGCAGCTTGATCGGCATCTCGTCGCTGGTGATCGCCGCGCCCGATTTGGCCGAATCCTGCATGGATTTGACCGCCGAGCGGATCAGCGGGAAGGCGAAGATCACGCCGGCCACCGCGCCGCCGATCAGCATGCCGATGCCGACGGGGCGGAACAGCAGGCCGCGCAGGCTGCCCGGGTCCGACAAGGTCACGCCCGTCACGGCATCCACCGGGAAGTTGCCGGTCGCCGACAACAAGGGCGCGATAAAAAAGTAGACGACGAAGCCGCCGATGATGAAGGCGACGCCGCCCTTACCGGCGATGAAGGCGACGCCAATGGTCAGAAGCGACAGATAGAAGGTGATGTTGAGGTAGTCGGGCAGGCCGATGAGCGCGCCGAGATGCCAGTTCTCGACGCCAACGGACAGGCTGACCGCGTGAACGAGCCCACTGATCAAAGCCGCGCCGACCAGAAGCTGCGCCTTTCTGATGCCGGCGCCGGGCGATTTCAGGATCGTGGCGACGGCGACGCCGCCGGGATAGGTCAGACGCTCGAAGTCGATCATCTGCTTCCTCAAGGGCACGATGAAGGCGATGCCCATAAAGGCGCCGGCGATGCAGCCGAAGGTGATAAGCACGGGATCGAGCCGGTCGCCATAGCCGAGGATGAAGATGGCGGGCACCGAGAACATCATCCCCGACGCGGCGCCGTTGACCGCGCTGGCCACGGTTTGCGCGATATTGTTCTCGATGATCGAGCGCCGGCCCAGAAGCCCGCGCAGGATGCCGAAGCCGAGGATGGCCGCGAGCTCCGAGCCCTCGATGGAGAAGCCGAGGATGAGCGCCGCGTAGCCGATCGCAACGGCGATCACCGCGCCCAAGAGCCAGCCGACGACAACGGCATGATAGGTGAGTTCGGGATACGGGCCGGTCATCACCGGCGGAGTACGCGATGCTGACGCCACTTGAGAGGCCTCCCCATGCTTATCTTTGTTATTCGGTCGCGCCGTTCTTATCGGTTGTAGGCGTCCATCCTATTGGCGCGGACGGGGTTGGCAAGAGAAAGCTTGGGCGGACCGGGCCTCGGCCCCGCAACACCGCCTCGGACGTGCCGGAGAAAGATGCAGGGCTCCAGCGTCTCACTTGCGCAGCCGCACGCCTGGCCCGCCGGCGAATGACAGGTTGAAGAGTGGCCCACCAAGGGGAAGGGGAGCGAGCGCGTGGCTTGGGAGCGGCGCCCAATTCAAAACCCCGGCCTTGGGTGAGGCCGGGGTTTTGAATTGGGGTTGCGCTGGCGCTACTCGCGGGCGGCGCCGAAGAAGCGGAGCAACAGCAGGAACATGTTGATGAAGTCCAGATACAGGCTGAGCGCGCCCATCACCGCCTTCTTGGTGGCGGTATCGGCGGCGTCGCCCTCGTAATACATGTTCTTGATCCGCTGGGTGTCGTAGGCCGTGAGCCCGGCGAAGATCAGGACACCGAGGAACGACACCGTCCAGTAGAGCGCCGGAGAGGCCAGGAACCAGTTCACGATGGAGGCGATGATGATGCCGATCAGCCCCATGAACAGGAAGGTGCCCCAGCCCGACAGGTCGCGCTTGGTGGTGTAGCCGTAAAGGCTCAAGGCGCCGAAGGAGGCGGCGGTGATGAAAAACACCCGGGCGATGCTCTCACCCGTGTAGAGCAGGAAGATGGACGACAGCGACAGGCCCATCACGCCGGCAAAAGCCCAGAACAGCGCCTGCGAGGCAACGGCCGAGAGCCGGTTGATGCCGAAGCTCAGCACCAGGATAAAGGCGAGCGGCGCAAGCGCCACGATCCAGCCGAGGCCGCTGTAGCCCACGCCGCCGGCGGCGTTCTGCGCATACAGAAGATTGATCATGGCCGGCGAATTGGCCGTCAGCATGGCCAGGATGCCGGTCAAAAGCACGCCGGAGGCCATGTAGTTGTAGACCCGCAGCATGTAGGCCCTGAGCCCGGCATCGATGGCGGCATCGGCGCGCGTGCCGGCATCCGTCGTCGAATAGCGAACCTGGTAACGCTCGTTCATTTCACTTTTCCCCGTCGGTCAACGCAAATGAAAACTCATCGGTTGCTAATATCGTGAAAGAGGGCGGCCATTTCAAGGCCAATCGGCGGTATTGCCGACATCGAAGCCGGCTCAATTCTCCCGCAAAACTTGCGCCGGCCTGGCGCCGAGCGCGGCCCAGGTGCCGGCCAGGCCGAACAGGATCGTCAGCGCGATCGACGCGGCGATCACCGCGGCCATGACCGCCGGAAGCAGGCGGAACTCGATCTCCATCACCTGGGTCACCACGACCCAGCCGGCGAGGCCGCCGAGCACCAGCGCCAGAAGCCCGGTCACCAGCCCGAGGATGAGGTATTCCAGCAGATAGGCGGTCAGGACGTCGCGCCGGGTCGCGCCCAAAAGCTTGAGGATGACCGCATCATACATGCGGTGGCGGTGGCCCGCCGCCATGGCGCCGGCGAGGACGAAGATGCCGGCGACGATGGTGATCACGGCCGTCATGCGCACCGCGTTGCCGATGTCGCCGAGGAGGCCGTTGA
Organism: Sphingomonadales bacterium; assembly: GCA_022360855.1. Taxonomy (GTDB): domain Bacteria; phylum Pseudomonadota; class Alphaproteobacteria; order Sphingomonadales; family JAKSBY01; genus JAKSBY01. The sequence continues at coordinate 8,053 of JAKSBY010000353.1, forward strand.
CCGTCTCCAGCACCTCCTTCATGCGCACCGCGGTCACGTTGGGGAAGGCGTCGGTGAGCCGGCGATGGGCGATTTCCTCGGCCTCGCCCCCGGCATAGAGCGTCGCCATATAGGTGTGCGGCGCGGCTTCCAGGGTGCCGGGCGCGAAGATGATGATGAAGTTGAAGCCGAAGGTGCCCCAGTCGATGGAGCGGAAGTTGCCGACCGTGGCGGTGATCTCGCGGCCGAGCACGCCGAGGGTGATTTCGTCGCCGATCTCGAGCCCGAGCCCCTTGCCGGTCTCCACGTCGAAGGAGATCAGGGGCGGCCCGGAATAGTCCGCTGGCCACCAGTCGCCTTCCACCACCTGGCTGCCTTCGGGCGCGTCGACGGCATAGGTCAGGCCGCGGTCGCCCCTGAGCACCCAGCGGGAGCCGGGCTCGGCCTTGACCTCGTCGGCCGGCACGCCCGCGACCTGGAGGATCGGGCCGCGCAGCGCGGGCACGGTCCTGAGCCGGCTGACGCCGTCGATACCCTCGGCGAGCGTCACGAAGGAATTGATCTGGTCCTTTTGGATATCGACGAAGAAGAAGGCCGGCGCCTCGGTGGGCAGCTCGTCGGCGACCCGGTTGCCGAGATTGCCCTCCACAAGGGCGAGAGCGGCGAACAGCGTCAGGCCCAGGCCCAGCGACAGGACGATGGCCGGGGTCGGCGCGCCGGGGCGGTGGATATTGGCGATGGCGAGCCGCAAGGTGGTCCGCTTGGGCCGCGGCGCGTTTGCGGCCACCTTCTGAATGGCCCAGCCGGTCAGGCGCAGGAGCGCCAGCGCGATGGCCGCGCCGATCACGAAACCGGCGGCCAAGTCCTTCAAATCCGCAAAGCCGATGGCCAGCGCGGAGACGAGCGCCGTGGCGGCGACGATGGCGAGGATGTAGCGCAGCGCCGGCCGTGGCGCGTCGTCCGCCACCAGATTTCGGAACAGCTGCGCGGCGCGCACGTTGCGGGTCTTGGCCAGGGGCCAGAGCGCGAAGGCGAAACCGACCAGAAGCCCGTAGACCGCCGCCAGGATCAGGGGGCCGGGATAAAGCCCGGTTCGGGGCGAGACCGGCAGCTTGTCGGCGAGGACGCCGCTCAACGCCTCCGGCGCCAGGATGCCGAGGGCGAGGCCGAGCGCGATGGCGACCCCGCTCAACAGCAGCACCTGCATGAAGTAGACGCGGAAAATCACGTCGCCGGTGGCGCCTAGCACCTTGAGCGTGGCAATGGTCTCCCGCTTGCCGTCCAGATAGTTGCGCACGGCATTGCCGACCCCGACCCCGCCGACCACGAGCGCGGTGAGCCCGACCAGGGTCAGGAACATGCCCATGCGGGAGATGAAGAAGCGCACGCCGGGTGCGCCGTTGGAGCGGTCGCGCACGCGCCAGCGGCTTTCCGGAAAGCGCGCGGCCAGGTCCTCGCGCCAGGAGTCGATGTCGAAACCGGGGGCGGTGCGGATGCGGTAGTGATAGTTGATCAGGCTGCCGATGCGCACCAGCCCGGTGTCCGGCATGGCGGCGCGGTGGACCATCACCGTGGGGCCGATCTCCAGCCCCTCGTTGCTGCCGTCGGGCTCGAAGGCGAGAAAGCCGCGCACGGTAAAGAGCGCGTTGCCGATCTTCA
>JAKSBY010000070.1 GCA_022360855.1 Sphingomonadales bacterium
AGCTGGTGCCGCCGGTCGAAGTCGGCCTCGGCAAATTTGGGCTTGAACAGTCTCTCCGCGGCGATCGCAAGGGTCGCGTCCAGATGCCGCGTCAGACCGCCGATGCCGAGCACGAGATAGTCGCCGTTGGAGGAAAAGATCATGGCGGAGCCCAGCTTGCCCAGCCGATTGCTCAAATCTTCGGCGGCGCTGAGCTCGGTGGCCTCGTTCATCATATAGGCGGTCAGATTGGCCACACCCAGCTTTTCGGGTGTCTCATGGTGCTGACCGGTCCTGATCCTGAGCTGAATGGCGGTAGTGGGCGTCTCGTGGATGCGTGCGCCCAGCACCCGGATCCCGTTCGGCAGGGTATCGCTCCAGCTTTCCAAGGTGGCCTGCGCCGGCGGCGGCCCCGAAGCCGGCATGACGCTGCGGTCGAAATCGTCAACAACCGTGCGGTAGGCCAGATCCGTTTCGCTGGTCTGGGTCTGATCATAGTCGGGGATGGTTCGGCCCTGGAATTGCCAGTTGTCGGCGGTGACGAGCGTATCGTGCTCGCCTTTCGGTACCACGCGCAGGAACAGGGACGGCACGTCCTTCACATAGGTCTCATAGACCCGCATGACGTCGTCCTTGGTCAGCGCGTCGTAGCGCGCGAGCTCCGCGCTGATCCGGTCGGCCCGGCCGGTGAAGGTCTCCATCCTGGCGAGGTAGGCGACCTTGCCCTGCACGGTCTTCAGGCCGTCGATGGCTTTGGCAATCGCGCCGTTCCTGGCCCGTTCGAGATCGTCGTCGGTGACGCCGCGTTCCTCGAACTCGGCCAGCGTTTCAGCGATCAGCCGCTGCATGTCCGCCAGCGTGTAGCCCTCGGTGGGCATGGCGGAGAGCAAGAAGGTGCAGGCCAGCTCCCAGCACGCATGCCTGGCTTGCGCAGAGACAGCCAGTTGCGTTTTGGTCAGGTTCTTGTAGAGCAGCGACGTCTGGCCCTGCCCGATGATCGCCGCCAGCACGCCGAGCGGCAGCTGGTCCGGGTGACCGAAATGGACGGTGGGCGTGGTGCGCGACAGGGATGGCGTCTGGACATTGTCTTCCAGCGAGACGTAGCGGTCGGCCTCGAGGGCCACCGGGGTCTTCTCCATCGGCGCCACGTCGGGTCCCGCCGGGATCCCGCCGAAATATTTCACGACCCAGCGCAGCACCTGATCGCGGTCGAAATCGCCACCAATGGTCAGGATCGCATTGTTGGGGCCGTACCAGCGCAGGAAGAAGGCCTTCAGGTCATTGACGTTGACGCGGTTCAGGTCCTCCACATAGCCGATGGGCAGCCAGCTATAGGGATGGCCTTCCGGATACAGCGCCTGGGCGGTCAGCTCGAATGTCAGACCGTAGGGCCGGTTCTCGTAGCTCTGCGCCCGCTCGTTCTTGACCGTATCGCGCTGGATCTCGAACTTCTCCTGGGTCACCGCCGGCAAGAGGAAGCCCATGCGGTCCGCCTCCAGCCACAGCACCCGCTCCAGATAGTTCTTCGGCACGGTCTGGTAATAGATCGTGTGGTCCGGCGTCGTGGTGCCGTTGAGCTGCCCGCCGGTCTCGGTAATCAGCTTGAAATGCTGCTCGTCCGCCACGTTTTCGGAGCCTTGAAACATCATATGCTCGAAGAAATGCGCGAAGCCGGACTTGCCGATCTCCTCGCGCCCCGAGCCCACATGGTAGGAGACATTGACGTGAACCAGCGGATCCGAGGTGTCCTCGTGCAGGATCAGGGTCATGCCGTTGTCGAGAAGGTACTTCTCATACGGAATGACGATCTCGTCGCCGACCCGCACCACCTTTTCGATCAGGCGAACGCCGTCCGGCAGATCCGATGAGTTCGTATCGGCCGAACATCCGGCACTAAAACAAAGCGCAATAAAGAGCGTCAGATATCGCGTCACTGAGCGGGTCCTTCTCATTGGAGCTAGATTCCTTTGCGAACTTGAATGGTGAAGCGGCGCAGGCGGTTATCGCCATAGGCGCTGAAGGCGCCCGCCGTCGGTGACAGGCCCGGCCGCGTCGCCGGGATCTTGTTAAAGGCGTTCTGGATGCCGAAGCGGATCTCCAGATTTTCCAAGAGGCCGGCCAGGTTTCCGGTCGATGCCGAGGGCCGGTAGACGGCGAAGAAATCGTTGTAGATTTCCGACGGGACCTTCTCCCGGCCTTGCAACCGGGTCTGCAGATCGATGGTGCCCTGGCCGGAGGTGGGGCCAAAAACGAAGTAGCTGTCGTAATACTGCGCGTTCCAGCCGAGCGACCAGGCGCCGTCCGGGCTGTCCCAGGTCAGGCCGGCATTGCCGCGCCAGGCGAGCGGCGTAAAATTGAAGCCGACCATGTCCACGACCTCGCTGTCGGGCGTGAGCTGCGACGACAGCTCGAGCAGGTGCGTGGCCAGCGCGTAGAAGCGAAACATGCCGTAATCGTCCGTCTCGATCACCTGATCGAGCTGAAAATCCAGCGAGGCGGACCGTGTACTGGCGAAATTGACCGCCGAGCGGTCGAAGAAGGTGATGCGACCGCCGGTGAAGCCCGCGGCCATGTCCGCCGGGGTCAGCGGCGCCCGGCGAACCCGGTCGGGAAACATGTCTTCCCTGTCCAGAATCTCCTGGTTGACCGGAGCGATGATCTCGTCGGTCTTGTCGGTGACGGAATAGTCGATGGAGAAGCGGAATCCGGGGATCGCGCGGGGCGTCAGGATGGCGCCGAAGGACCAGCTTTCGGACTGCTCCGGGCGAAGGTCGGGATTGCCCGCGAATCTGACCGTTTCGACGGTGCCGGGACTCTCGCCGCCCCGCTTGGGGTCGCTGGCCGGAACAAATCCCGGCACGAATTCGTCCGGAAATATCTGTCGCACCGATGGCGGCAGGAAGCCGGTGCCGTAGCTGGCGCGCAGCAGCAGATCCTCGCTGACCTCGTAGCGCAGTCCGACCGTGAAATCGATCGAGTCGAATTTGTTGGTGAGCGTATCGACGGGATCAGGCACCACATCGCGGGAGGCGACCGTAATGGTGTCGTCGGCGTCCGGCGATTCGGTCACGAAGCGGTCGTAGCGGCCGGAGATCTGCAGGTCGAGCGCCTTAACCATCGGGATGGCATTGTTGTCCGAAAATAGCGGGATCAACGCTTCCAGATAGACACTGTCGGTGTGCTGGCTGCGCTCGGGCGTGAACTCCGTGTTCAACTCGCCCGGCACACCGGAAAAGAAATCGTAGGAATCCTCATACCAGGCCTTCAGGATCTCGTCCCGTGTCTCCAGCAGCGCGGAGATATTGACCGGGCCGGCCGGCAGGTCGAAAGCGGGGCCCGAGGCGCGGATCGCGCCGTTGCGCAGGATCGTGTCGCGCGGGCCGACGATCTGGTTCGGCGAAACGACGGCAAAGGGCGAGAGGTCCAGCGGAAACGCGTTCGGGTCGCGAAGCAGCTCGACCGTCCCGGCGCGGATCGCGGGATCGAGGCGGAAGGGAACATCGAATCCCGGCGAGGTGCTGATCGATTCGGTGCGCGCCCGGCTCCAGTTGAAGTCCGCGGAGATCAGCCAGTTACCGGGAAGCTCGTAATTGGCCCCGCCGACAACCTGCAGCGTCTCCTGGGTCGAGTCGCTGTCGAAGGTCGGGCCGATGGACGGATAGCTGACAAGGACCGAGCCCTGGAAGGGGTTTCCCGGCACCGGACCGGGAAGGAAAACGAGCCCCGGAAGAGTCTGCGTTCGCCGCTGCGCCTTGTTTCGGCTGAAAGAGGCATCCACGAAGAGTTCGAGTCTCTCGGTAAACTCGCGGCGCACCGACACCGTGCCGCCGTAGACCTCCGGCGATTGCCGGATCGGCAGGAGCTCGCCGAGGATGTCGGGCGAAGGCTCGAAATTGTACTGGCCGGCATTGTCGATGAGCCCCTGACCGCCGTCCGATCCCACGCCGGCATAGCCGGTGGGCACGAAGGTGATGTCGCTGCCGAGGTCGGTCCCGTCGTCCAGGATCAGGTTGCCGAAGGTCGAGCGGATATTCGGCGTCGCGCCCGTGGGCGGAATGAACTGACCGAAAACCTCCTCGGGGGCGTTCTCCAGCGCCAGGGCAAAACTGCGTTCCCCAAACGGCCGCTCCCGGGCGAGCAAGGTGCCCGAATTGGAGTAGCTCGCCGAAAGCGTCACATGGGTGCGGCCGTCTTCCAGGGCGAAGCCGTAGCTGCCGTCGACGCCGTATTCGGCGAAGGACGTGTCGAAGGTGTTGCCGTATCTGAGCTGGATCTCGCCGCCCTGAAAATCGCGCCGGGTGATGATGTTGATGACGCCGCCCGTGGCGCCGCCGCCATAGATGCCCGACGCCGTCGCCGGCAGCACCTCGATCCGCTCGATGGAGGCCATCGGGATGCCGTTGATGTCAGCCTGTTGAAAATCCGAGCCTGCCGCTGAGAAACTGACCCGCGGTGCCCGCCGGCCGTTGACCAGGATCAGGGTCTGGTTGGCGCCAAGCCCGCGCAGGTTGATCGAGCTGGTGTTGCCGAGCGATCCCTCAAGAGAGGTGAACTGCTGGTTCGACCCTTGCGTCGTGTTCTGGGGCAAGCGGGTGCGGAAGAAATCCTCCAGATTGAACGACATGGAGGAGCGGATGTCGTCCGCGTTGTACACCACATAGGGCTGGGCGTCGTCTTCGAAGCGGCGCACGCC
>JAKSBY010000077.1 GCA_022360855.1 Sphingomonadales bacterium
AAGCCGCCGCGCGTAAACAATTCCCGCTTCGCGGGCGGCGCCGTCTGTGCATTGGAAGTCTGCCGGAGCGCCTGTATAGTCCGCACACTATCGTCAGGCTAGGGCCCTAAGGACCTGCACCATTGGACACGTCATTTGACGAGAGACTGAAGGCGCTCGCTGAACGCGCTCCCGTGGATGTTCTGCACGGCGGCCGTAAAGGGGTCGAGAAAGAATCCCTGCGCGTCAGCACCGATGGCACTTTGTCCCAGAGACCGCATCCGCCCGCTTTGGGCTCGGCGCTCACAAACGAGTACATTACGACCGATTTCTCCGAAGCACTCCTCGAGTTCGTCACGCCCGCTTTTGCAAATACCTGGGAAACCCTGCGGTTTCTCTGCGATATCCATCAGTTCACCTACGCCAACCTGGGCGATGAGCTGTTGTGGGCGTCCAGCATGCCCTGCCTCATCATGCCGGACGGCGACATTCCCCTGGCGCGCTACGGGGACTCGAACGTCGGCCGGATGAAAACGGTCTACCGGCGCGGTCTCGGCCACCGCTACGGCCGGGCAATGCAGACGATCGCCGGCCTGCATTTTAACTACTCGATCCCGGAATCTTTCTGGCCCGTCTATCAGGACCTCGAGAAAAGCAAACACCACGCCGATGCGTTCAGGTCGCATGCGTACCTCGGTCTGATCCGGAATTTCAGACGTTTTGGCTGGCTGGTGCTTTATCTGTTCGGCGCATCGCCGGCCGTCTGCAAGTCTTTTGACGCCGGCGGTGGCGCGGGTTTGGCGGAGTTCGACAAGGAGACCTACTACGAGCCGTTTGCGACGTCGCTCAGGATGAGCGATCTGGGCTACAGTAACAAGACGCAGGCAAGCATCAACATCTCCCTGAACGATCTCGACGAGTACATCCGCGGCTTGAGCGCCGCGATCGACACTCCGGAGCCCGACTACGAGAAGTTCGGTCTACTGGTAGACGGCGAGTACCAGCAGCTGAGCTTGAATAAACTGCAGATCGAGAACGAGTATTACAGTTCCATCCGGCCCAAGCGTGTTGCACGCTCGGGCGAGAGACCCACCTCGGCGCTTTGCCGCGGTGGCGTCGAGTACATCGAGATTCGTTCGCTCGATCTGGGCCTTTTCGACCCTGTGGGAATCAACCAGAACACCATGCGTTTCATGGAGGCGTTCCTGCTTTACTGCCTGTTTTGTGACAGTCCTCCTCTCGACGATGCGGGTTGGGATGAGGTCAACGCCAACCACGCCGGCGTCGCAAAGCGCGGCCGGGACCCCGCACTCAAACTGCGGCGGGGCGGATCCCGGGTTGCGTTACGCGATTGGGCGAACGAAATCGTCCGCGGCGTGCAGCAGGTCGCGGACATGATCGATGGAGGTAGCGAGCGTCCGGACTATCGTGAGGCCGTCGATGCCCAGATGTTGCTGGTCAACGATCCCGAAGCAACGCCGTCGGCGAGGATCCTCGAGGAACTCAGGGAACGGAAAACGGGCTTCTTCAGGTTTGCGTTACAGTGCGCCGAGAAGCACAAGGAATACTTTGCGGCGCTGGCGCCGTTGGGAGAAGACCGACTGGCGATGTTCGAGAAGGAGGCCGCAGAATCGTTGCTGCGCCAGCGGCAAATCGAGGAAAGCGACGAGATAAGCTTTGCGGACTATCTCGCTAACTATTACGCTTCCTGACGCAGCTCAGTCCGGCAGCGGTTCGCCGGTTGCGTAAGCATGAGCGCGATGCAGTTCCTGCATGCGCACGGTCAAATCGCCCGGCCGTCCGTTCCCGATCGTCCTGCCGTCCGCCTCGAGAACCGGCGTAA
>JAKSBY010000610.1 GCA_022360855.1 Sphingomonadales bacterium
CTCGGCGTGCTCATCGCCTTTCGAAAGCTCTCGCTCAACAGCGAATTGGATGCGCTGCGGGCCTCCGGCCTTGGGATTTTCCGGCTTTTGCGCCCGACCTTCGGCCTGGCCGGCCTGCTCGCCGCGGTCAACTTCTCCATCGTCGGGTTCATCTACCCTTACGCCGAATACAACTACTGGGGCCTGGTGTTCGACCTCAGATCAGGCGCGCTCGGCGCCAGCATCAAGGTCGGCGAGTTCGTTCGGTTCGGCGACGATTTCGTGCTTAGAATCGAGGAATCCCGCGACCAGGGCTCGGAGCTCGTCGGCGTGTTTCTGGAACGCGAATCCGACGACGGCCAGCGCTATGTGGTGACGGCTAACCGCGGCGGCTTCTTCTCCACCCCCGACCAGAGCCACGTGATCCTGCGGCTGTTCGACGGCGTGCTGGTCGATCTGGAGGAGACCCAGTCCCGGCCCCGCGTGCTCTCCTTCGATGTGCAGGACCTGCAGATCAGGCTGCCCGACTTTCAGCCGTTTCGTCCACGCGGCGAGGGGCAGAGGGAGCTGACCATCTTCGAGCTCTACGATCTGTTGGATGACCGCACCATCGATGAAGAACTCCGCACCACCTACCGCGCGCATTTTCATTATCGGGTCATGCGCATCGTCATGCTCCTGGTGCTGCCATTTTTGGCGGCGGCGCTCGGGGTGACGCGCAGCCGGTCGGACAAGTCGCTGGGAATCGTCGTCGGGGTGACGATTTTGATCGTCTTCAACGAGCTGGCCGAGGTGGGCGAGGCGCTCGCGGCGACGGGGACCGTTTCACCCTACATCTCGCTTTGGGGGCTGATGGCCGGCTTGACGGCCCTGTCGCTCAGGCTTTTCTACATCCTCGCCTATCGGGTCGGCGGCGAGCCCCTGCGCGGCCTCGAGCGCGCCTGGGCTTATCTTATGGTGCCGGTGGACTGGGCCATCGAGCGGCTGAGGCGGGAGATGGCGTAGTGGAGGCCGTAATCCGTTTCCTGGCGCCGCCGTCGGCGACCCTGGGCGTCTATACGGGGCGGCTCTATCTGTGGCGCTTTTTCGGGCTGCTGATCGGACTTGTCGCGATCCTGCAGGTGCTCGACGTGATGGCGGAAACCGAGGCGATCATGGCGGCGGACGGCGCCACCTGGGAATCGATCCTGCGCTACGCCAAGCTCAGAATCCCGCAGCTCATCAACCAGTTCACGCCGTTCTGCGCGCTGCTCGCAACCTTGCTCGCCCTGGCCGGCCTCAATCAGCACAGCGAGATCATCGTCATGAAGGCGTCGGGCCTCTCCGCCCATCGCATTCTGCTGCCGCTGGGCCTGGCCAGCGCGCTGATCACGATCGCGCATTTTTCCTTCAACGAGCTGATCGTGACCCGTGCCACGGCGGAACTGGATTACTGGCGCGACAACGGCTACGCCCTCGACCTGCCGCCGCAGCAGCGGGACTTCAACTCCTGGGTCATCGAAGACGACACCCTCGTCTCGGCCGAGGCCATCCGGCGGCGCGGGGACGAGTTTTTCCTCGACCGCGTTTCGCTTTTTACCCGCGACGCCGACGGCAAGGTGCGGGAGCTCGTCAAGGCCGAATTCGCTTTGCACCTCAACGGTCAGTGGACGCTTTGGGAGGTCCGGCGCTTCGACGTGGCGAGCCACAGCCTGACCGTCGAAGACCAGGTGCCTTGGGATACGGATATTCAGCCGGACCGGTTTGTCGACCTCGCCGTGGTTCCGGAGCGGGTCAATGTGCTTCAGCTGAACGACGCCATCGAACGCCTCCAAGCCGAGGGGCAAACGGTCGAGAAGCAGCGGCTCTATTTCTGGCAGAAGTTCGCCGGACCGGCCTCCACCCTGCTGATGCCGCTTCTGGGCGCGGTGGCCGGTTTCGGCGTCCACCGCGCCGGCAGGCTGGTGATCCGCGTCGTGGTCGGCATGGCGTTGGGCTTCGCCTTTTTCATCGCCGATAACTTCATGCTGGCCATGGGCGAATTCGGCGTGGCGCCACCGCTGTTGGCCGCCTGGGCGCCGTTCCTGCTGTTCGGCAGCATCGGGCTCGCGGTGATTTTCTACACAGAAGAATAGCCGCGACCGCCGATGACAGACACCGACTCCCAGGACAAAAGCGCCGTCGCCCGCGGCGCCGGCCTGGCGTTTCTCGGCCGCTTGGGCGCGCTCGTGGAGGTGATCAGCCTGCCGGTCTTCGAGCGCCTTTACGGCCTGGCCACGCTGGGCATCTTCCTGGCGCTTTTCGCCCTGATGCGCGTCATGACCTATGCCGCCGAGTTCGCCATGAATACGTGCCTGCAGCGGTTCGTGCCCGCTGCCGAAGCTGACGAAGATGTCGTGCACGGCTATCTCAGAGCAGCCTTGATGATCTCCGGCGGCCTGTCCGTCGCCACCGCCGGCGTTATTGCCGCCGCGGCGCCTTATCTCGCCGCCCTGCTGAACGCGGCCGACGCCGACGCCGCTCATCTCACTGCCATTATCCGGCTCTATGCCTGGGTCTTGCCGCTTTGGGTGTTTGTGGAGGTGGCGACGGGCGCAATTCGGGCGCGGCGGGTTTTCGGCCCCGAAATCCGTGTCAGAATCTTCTATGAACAGGGATTGCGCCTCGTCGCCGGGATCGGCTTTTTCTTCGCCGGGTTCTTGTCCTACGGGCTGTTCCTTGCCCATTTGGCCTCCCTCTTTATCGCCGCGCTTCTGAGCCTGCACCTCCTGTCACAGCACTACGATCTGGGCCGGATGCTGACCGCGCGGCTGCCCCGCGACCGGTTTCGAGAGCTGTTTTCGGTGGGCGCCCACATGATGCCGGCAACGGCCTGCACATTCGCTTTGACCGACCTACCGGTCCTCCTTCTCAACCTTCTGATTCCAGGGGCGTCCGGTGCGGTCGCGGCGGGGATCTACGGGATCGCGCGCAAAATCGCCAGCGTGCTGCATATCGTGCGCGAGAGCTTCGAATACGTGCTGGCGCCTCTGACCAGCGAACGCAACGCAAACGCGGGCATTGCCGCGGTCCAAGCCATGTATTCATATGCGACGCGGCTTTCATGCGGATTTGTAATCATTCTCGGCGCTGGGCTGGTGGCAACGCGCCACGACATCCTGCTGTTGTTCAGCCCGCAATCCACCGCCGCAGGCGCCGTGATTGTCGTTTTGGCGGCGGGGCGCGCCTTCGAGGCCTGTACCGGCCCCAGCGCTGCTGTGATCAAGATGCTAGGCCACCGCGCGCTGCCGGCGCTGAATTCGTTGGCCGGCATAGCAGTCATGGCGGGCCTACAATTCTGGCTCGCGCCGAGATACGGGGCCTTCGGCGCCGCCATCGCCACCGCCATCGCGCTGAACGTCACTGCGCTGCTTTATCTCGCGCAATGCCACGCCCTGCATGGGCTCAGGCCGCATGACGCGAGGATTTTCAGGCCGCTTCTGATCGCGCTCGTAAGCGCCGCTCTGATATGGCCGGCCGGCCAGGCCCTAACGGCGCTTGGACCTGGCCCGCATTTCGTGCTGTGCCTCGGCGCCGTCGTCACTGGGGTCGTGGTTCTCCTGCGCTTTGGGCTCAGTTCCGACGACGCCAGCGCGCTTGGCCGGCTTGGGCGCCTTGCCCGCAGTTAGGGGCCGAAAGGCTCACCGCAAATCCGCCACATTCCCGGACACAATGCCGCGGCAGTTTCCCCTTGGCGCGGGGCCAGGCAGGCATTATCTTCAGAAGCCTGCCAAAAACAGAATATTTCGTTAGAGGATCGGGCCATGCAGCTGGCACGCATTGGATTTTGGAAAAACAAGAGCCACTACCTGAACAAGATGACGTTCCGGGAGCTGGTTGCGGCGTATTTTCAGTATTACGCGATTCAGACCTATATCCTGCTCGGCGTCGCCTCGGTGGTCGTCGCCCTCCTCTACGGTACGGCGCTGCTGCCCAATGTGATCGCCGCCGTCCTCGCGGTGGTCATCTACCCCCTGGTCTGGTACGCGCTGCACCGCTGGATACTGCATTCCCAATTCATGTATAAGTCGCCGCTGACCGCCAAGGTCTGGAAGCGTATCCATTTCGACCATCACCAGGACCCGCACCATCTGGAGGTCCTGTTCGGCGCGCTTTACACAACCCTGCCGACGATCATGCTGGCGACCATGCCGATCGGCTGGCTCCTGGACGGTATCGGCGGGGCGGCCTCGGCGCTGGCGGCGGGCCTCTTTACCACCTGCTTCTACGAATTCTGCCACTGCGTGCAGCACCTCTCCTTCAAGCCGAAGCAGAAATGGCTGGCCGATATCAAGCAGCGCCACATGGCCCATCATTTCCACAACGAGAAGGGCAATTTCGGCATCACGAATTTCTTCTGGGACAAGGCCTTCGGCACCTTCTACGAGCACGACCAGAAGCCGGAGAAGAGCGCCACCGTGTTCAATCTCGGCTACGACAAGGACATGGCCGAGCGCTACCCCTGGGTCGCCGGCATGACCGCGGACATGGATTCGACCACGCCCCGGGAGCGCCGCGAAAACCGCGCCGCCTAGGACCACGCCGATCAGGTGACCGCCGCTATCGAGATTCGTCCCGTCGAGGACAAGCGCGAGCTGACGCGCTTTATCCGGGTTCCCTACCCGATCTACAAGGACGACCCTCATTACGTGGTGCCGCTGGAGTACGAGCGCCGCGAGCTGCTGTCGGAAAAGAAAAACCCGTACTTCAAGCACGCCGAAGCGCAATACTGGACCGCTTATCGGAACGGCGAAGCGGTCGGCCGCATCTCGGCGCAGATAGACGACCTCGTTCAGAGCCATGTGCGAAAAGGACTCGGGCATTTCGGCATGTTCGAATGCGTCGACGACCCGGAAGTCGCCGGCCGCCTGTTCGAGACCGCCGAGGCCTGGCTCGCCGAACGCGGCATGACCGCCGTCCACGGACCCTTCAACGTCTCGGTCAACGGCGAATGCGGCCTTCTTATCGGCGGGTTCGACATGCCGCCCAGGCTGATGATGGGCCACGCCCGGCCCTATTATCAGGGGCTTGTCGAGGGCGCCGGCTATGAGAAGGCCAAGGACCTGTTCGCCTACACGCTTACGGTAGAGGCCGAATTTCCTCCCGTGCCGCGGCGCATCATCAAGGCCTGCCGCAGAAACCGGCGCGTCAATTACCGCATGATCGACATGAAGAATTACGAAGCCGAGATTCAGACGGCCATTTCGATCTTCAACGATGCCTGGCAGGACAATTGGGGCTTCGTACCGTTTACCGAGGACGAGGCGTATCATCTCGCCAAGAACCTGAAACCGTTCGTACGCAAAGAGGCGTTTCACTTTTGCGATTACGACGGCGAGCCGGCGGCGATGATGATCACGCTGCCGAATATCAACGACTATATCCGCGATCTAAACGGCAAGCTCTGGCCGTTCGGCTGGATGAAATTCGCCTATCGCATGCTGACCATCGCCACGACGGATGTGCGGGTGCCGCTGATGGGCATACGCAAGGAACACCAGACCAGCATGCCGGGCGCGCAGATGGCGTTCCGCCTGTTCGAGGAGACCCGGATACTCCAGCATCAATACGGCGTGCGGACCGGCGAACTGTCATGGGTGCTGGAGGACAACCCGCTGCGCCATATGCTCGATTCGATCAACTGCACGATCAACAAAACCTACCGGATCTTCGGCAAGGAGCTGGCCTGACCGGCTGGGCCTAGTCGCTGCCCGAGGCGACCACCGGGCGCCAGCTTTGCGCGTTAGCGCGGGCGCGGCCGATCTCTTCGGTGGTCATCAGGGCCTCGATCTCCGTGCGGAGACGCGCCGCTTCGCCCTTGACCTCGCCTTCCGAGCGCGCCTCGGCCAGTGCCAGCCATTTATGCGCCTTGACCAGGCTTTGGCCGACGCCGATGCCACGGATATGCAGGGAACCGAAGGCAAGCTGCGCATTGGGGTTGCCCTTGCGTGCGGCCTTGAAGAACCAGATGGCTGCGAAGGCCGGGTCAGCCTTGACCCCCTGACCATTGAAATACATGACGCCGAGCATGGTCTCGGCGCCCGAATGGCCACGCTCGGCAAGCCGCTCCAAGTGACCACGCGCGGCGTCAAACTCTTCCGCGTCATAGTCGGCCATGGCGTCTTCAAAATCACCATCCCCCGCCACGGCGGCCGGGGTCAGGGCAAGGAAAACCGCCAGCGCGGCCGAGACGCAGACGCTCATTCGCTTTTTCATTATCCCTCTCTCGCGCCGCAGTATACCGCCCGGCTGCCCATTTTGAATGAAAATCAGCCGGACTTGAGGAACTTGATGGCGTGTTCCCGCTCGAACAGATAGAGCAGCAGCCTAAGCGCCTGCCCGCGCGGGCCGACGAGGTCAGGGTCGACGCCCACGATCAGCCGTGCCTCGTCGCCGGCCATGGCGAGAAGGCCGTCATGGTCGGGCAACTGCGCCAGTCGGAACTCGGGAAAGCCGCTCTGGCGTGTACCCAGAAGTTCGCCCGCGCCCCTGAGCCGGAGGTCCTCTTCGGCGATTTCGAAGCCGTCATCGGAAGTCCGCATGATGTTGAGCCGCGCCCGCGCCATCTCCGACAGCGCGTTGCCGCGCAACAGCACGCAGCTCGACCGCTCGGTGCCGCGCCCGACGCGGCCCCGAAGCTGATGCAGTTGCGCGAGGCCGAAGCGTTCGGCCTGTTCGACGATCATCACCGTGGCCTCCGGCACGTCGACGCCGACCTCAATCACCGTGGTCGCCACCAGGATACCGATGCGCCCGGCGGCGAAATCGGCCATCACTGCGTCCTTCTCAGGCCCCTTCATGCGGCCGTGCACGAGCCCGACCCGGTCGCCGAATTCACGGATCAGCGCCTGATAGCGGTCCTCCGCCGCGGCGAGGTCGCTGACCTCGGACTCCTCGACCAGCGGGCACACCCAGTAGGCCCGCTGGCCGGCCTCGAGCGCGCGGCCGAGCCCGGCAACGACCGCGTCGATCCGCGCCAGGGAAACGATACGCGTCTCCACCGGCTGGCGGCCCGGCGGCTTTTCGCGGATGCGCGAAGCCTCCATGTCGCCATAGACCGTCAGGCTCAAAGTGCGCGGGATCGGCGTCGCCGTCATCACCAGCACGTCGACCGGGCCCTTGGCCTTGCCGGCGAGCGACAGGCGCTGGTAGACGCCGAAGCGGTGCTGCTCGTCGACCACCGCCATGGCGAGGTCGTCGAACGCCACGTCTTCCTGGATCAGCGCGTGGGTGCCGACCAGGACTTGAATTTTGCCCGCCTGCAGCCGCTCAAGGAGTTCGGCGCGGGGCTTGCCCTTGTCGCGGCCGGTGAGGATGGCGAGCTCGACCCCGGCGGCCTCGGCCAGCGGTGTCAAGCTTTGAAAATGCTGGCGCGCGAGGATCTCGGTCGGCGCCAACAGCGCCGCCTGCGCCCCTTCCTCGATCGCGATCAGCATGGCCAGGAAGGCGACGATGGTCTTGCCGCTGCCGACATCGCCCTGCAGGAGCCGCAGCATGGCCCGGTCGGACGCCATGTCGGCGGCGATCTCGCCGACCGCCGACTGCTGATCACCGGTCAGCGCATAGGGCAGGCTCGCCAGCACCTTTTTGCGCAACTCCCCGCTGCCCGAAAGCGGCCGGCCGCGCCGGCGTGTCTTGAGCCGCACCAAAGCCAGCGCCAGCTGATTGGCCAGGAGCTCGTCATAAGCCAGCCGACGGCGCGCCGGCGTTTTCGGCGCAACATCGCTGGCGGAGGTCGGATGATGCGCCTGATCGAGCGCCTGGCGCCAGGCCGCCCAGCCCTCCCGCGCCAGCAGCGCCTGATCCTGCCATTCGTCAAGCTCCGGCGCACGGTCGAGTGCGGCCGCGATGGCCTTTAACAGGACCTTGAGACTGACCCCCTGGGTCAGCGGATAGACCGGCTCGATGAGCGGCAGGGTATCCCGCTCCTTCTCGGGAACGACATAGTCCGGGTGCGTCATCTGCACCTCGCCGCCGTAGCGCTCGACCTTGCCAGAGACGATGCGTGTCTCGCCCTCGGGCAGGATCCCGGCAAGATAGTCGGCGCGCGCGTTGAAGAACACCAGCGACAAGCGCCCGGTCTCATCCTCGCAGGCCACCTTGTAGGGAACCCGCCGGTTCGGCGGTTTGCGGTGCTTGAGAACCGTGACGGTCAGGGTTGCGACGGCGCCCTCCTGGGCATCGGCGATTTTGGGGCTGTAGCTGCGGTCGACGAACCCGGTCGGCAGATGCCACAAGAGGTCGACGACGCGCGCGCCGGTCAACCGGTTCAAATGCTCACGCACGCGGCTGCCGACCCCTTTCAGGGCGGCGACGTCGGCGAACAGCGGGAAGAGAATCTCAGGCCGCACGGTTTGTCAGGTTTTCTCAGCTTGGTCTTTACCGGAAGCGAGAGCTTAGTCTATTCCTACCGCCGCCGACAACGAAGCGGCGCATTCCCCGAGGCTGCCAATCTTGACGACGGACCGATCACTGGACGACGCCCGCAAGCGGCTCAGGTTTCGCGCCTGGCACCGCGGCACGCGCGAGGCGGACCTGATCTTCGGCAGCTTCGTCGATAAGCACGCGGCGGGCCTGTCCCAAGCCGAAATCGATTGGTTCGAGGAACTCTTCGAGGCGCCGGAGCAGGATGCCCTGAATTGGGTGTTTAGCCGTGAGACGCCGCCGGCGCGGTTCGATACGCCGCTGATGGGCCGCCTCAGGAAGCTAGACTTCGTCAGCGAAAAACCGTGAAAGCGCTTGACTCCGTTTTGGCCGCAGACGGCCCCCTGACCATCGCCGGCGCACCGGAAGGCGCCGATGTGCTGGCCATCGCCGACTTGGCGCGGGCAGCTACGGGCGCGCTTGGCGGCGTGCCTATATTGCATATCGCCCGCGACGACGGCCGGCTCGAGACCATGGCGACGGCGCTCGGTTTCTTCGCGCCGGAGATCGAGGTCCTGCGCTTCCCGGCCTGGGACTGCCTGCCCTATGACCGGGTGTCGCCGAATGCCGCCATCGTCGCCGAGCGAATCGGGACCCTGGCACGCCTGGCGACGCCCGATGAGGCCGCCGGCCCCCGGATCGTGCTGACCACGGTCAATGCCGCGTCACAGCGGGTGGTTGGCCAAGCCGACGTCCGCGCCCGCGCTTTCTCCGCCCGCTGCGGCGAGACGCTCGATCTGGAGGCGCTGAACGGATTCTTGACCGGCAACGGCTACGCCCGCGCCGGCACGGTCACCGAGCCGGGCGATTTCGCCATCCGCGGTGGTCTGGTCGACCTTTTTCCGCCGGGTGCCGAGAGGCCGCTCCGGCTCGACCTCTTCGGCGACGAGCTGGATACCATCCGCCCCTTCGATCCCCTGACCCAGCGGAGCGAAGGCCGCCTGGAAACGCTAACGCTTCTTCCCGCCAGCGAATTCGCCCTCGATCCCGACTCGATCCGCCGCTTCCGCCAGGGCTATCTGGCCGCCTTCGGCGCGGTAACCGACGACGATCCTCTCTACACCGCCATCAACGAAGGCCGCATGGCGCAGGGCGCCGAACACTGGCTACCGCTGTTCCACGACGGCCTGGAGACGCTGTTCGACTACCTTCCGGGCGCCGTCGTCGTGCTCGACCATCAGACGGACGATGCGGCCAAGGCGCGCTTCGATACGATCCGGGACTATTTCGAGACGCGGCGCGAGACCCTCGCCTCAGACAAGGCGCTCGCCGCGCCCTACAAACCCCTGCCGCCCGATGCGCTGTATCTGTCGCCCGCGGACTGGGACGACCGGCTGGAGGCGGCCGGGGTGCGGCGGCTCTCGCCCTTCGAGGAGCCCGCCAGCGCGACCGTCGTCGACCTCGGCGGCAAGCGCGGACGCGATTTCGCGCCGGAGCGGGCGGAGAAGGGCGCCAATGTCTATGAGGCCCTGAAAGGGCATCTGGATGGGCTGCGGTCCGCGAGACGGCGCGTCGTCATGGTCAGCTACTCCGCAGGCGCGCGTGAGCGGCTCGCCGGCGTGCTCGCCGATCATGGCATCGCGCCGACGCGGAGCCTGGACCGCTGGAGCAACCTCTCCGCCCTGCCCCGCGACGAATTCGCGCTTGCCGTGCTGCCGCTGGCGCATGGTTTCGTCACGGCCGATCTTGCCGTCATCACCGAACAAGACGTGCTCGGCGACCGGCTGGTGCGCAAGCAGCGCCGCACCCGCCGGGCGGAGAATTATTTGAAGGAAGCCTCGGCGCTCGTGATTGGCGATCTCGTCGTGCATCTCGATCACGGCCTCGGCCGCTTCGACGGCATCAAGACGATTACCGCCGCTGGCGCGCCGCATGACTGCCTGCAGGTCACCTATGCGGACGGCGACCGGCTGTTCGTGCCGGTAGAGAATATCGAGGTGCTCTCGCGCTATGGCTCCGAGGATGCCGAGGCAGCGCTCGACAAGCTCGGCGGCAGCGCCTGGCAGAAGCGCAAGTCGAAGCTGAAGAAGCGCATCCGCGAAATGGCCGGCGCGCTTATCCAGATCGCCGCGGCGCGCAAGCTGAAGACCGGCACGGCCATGGCGCCCGCCTCCGGCCTCTATGAAGAGTTCTGCGCCCGCTTTCCCTATCTGGAGACCGACGATCAGGCGCGCGCCATCGACGACGTGCTCGGCGATCTTGGCGGCGGCGAGCCGATGGACCGGCTGATCTGCGGCGATGTCGGCTTCGGCAAGACCGAGGTGGCGCTGCGCTCCGCCTTCATCGCCGTCATGGAGGGGTATCAGGTCGCGGTCGTGGTGCCGACGACCCTGCTGGCGCGGCAGCACTATCAGACCTTTGTCGAGCGATTCCGCGGCCTGCCGGTCAGGATCGAACAGCTTTCGCGTCTGGTCGGCACGGCGGAAGCCAGCAAGACACGGGAAGGCCTTGCGGATGGCCAGGTGGATATCGTCATCGGCACCCATGCCCTCCTCTCCAAACGGATCTCCTTCAAGACTCTCGGCCTCCTTATCGTCGACGAGGAGCAGCATTTCGGCGTCGCGCACAAAGAGAAGCTCAAGGAATTGAAGGCCAACGTCCATGTGCTGACTCTGACGGCGACGCCGATCCCGCGCACCCTGCAGCAGGCCATGACCGGTATCCGCGACCTGTCGCTGATCGCCACGCCGCCGGTCGACCGGCTGGCGGTGCGCACCTTCGTCACCCCCTTCGATGAAGTCGTGATTCGCGAGGCCCTGCTTCGGGAGCACTATCGTGGCGGCCAGAGCTTCTACGTGTGTCCGCGGATTTCAGATCTCGACGAAGCGGCGGCGTTCCTCTCCGAGCACGTGCCCGAGGTCAGTTTCGTCACCGCCCACGGCCAGATGCCACCGGCGCAGATCGAAGACGTGATGTCCGCCTTTTACGACGGCCGCTATGACGTGCTCTTGTCCACGTCAATCGTCGAATCCGGGCTCGATATCCCCAAAGCCAACACCCTGGTCGTGCACCGCGCCGACCGCTTCGGCCTGGCGCAGCTCTATCAGCTCCGCGGGCGGGTCGGGCGCTCCAAGCTCAGGGCCTACGCCTACCTGACCGTGCCGGCAGGCCGCATCCTGACCGAGACCGCGCAACGGCGGCTCGAAGTGCTGCAGAGCCTGGACAGCCTGGGCGCCGGCTTCACGCTGGCCAGCCACGACATGGACATTCGCGGCGCCGGCAATCTGTTGGGCGAAGAGCAGTCCGGCCATATCCGCGAGGTCGGCGTCGAGCTCTACCAGCAGATGCTGGAAGAGGCCGTGGCCGAGGCGCGCGGCGTCACCGAAGCCCAGGAGGGCTTCACGCCGCAGATCAATCTCGGCGTCAGCGTGCTCATCCCCGAAGGCTATGTGCCCGACCTCAACCTGCGCATGGCGCTCTACCGCCGGCTCGCGGAGCTGACGGAACGCGAGGAGATCGACGA
>JAKSBY010000041.1 GCA_022360855.1 Sphingomonadales bacterium
ATCTCGCCGGCGACGCGGGGCTGGTCTACGACCGGGTGCGCTGGCGCAGGGCCCGCGGCAAGCATGACGGGGCGACCGCGTTGCTGCTGGCCACGGAACCCGACATCGCCGCCATCCGCCGGCCCGATCGCTGGTGGCGGGAGCGGCATTTGCAGGCGCGCAAGGCACTCAAGGACGACCGCTTCGCCGAAGCCTATCGGCTGGCGTCGGCCCACGGGCTCGCCCCGGAAAAGGACGGCTCGGGCGCCGCCCTCTGGCGTTCGTTCGATCACAGGGCGGCCTTTGCCGAAGCCGAATGGACCGCCGGCTGGATCGCGCTCAGCTTCATCGGCGCCGCCGGCGAGGCCGCAGCGCATTTCCTGGCCATGGAAGGCGCCGTGAACTATCCGGTCAGCAAGGCTCGGGCCGCCTATTGGCTCGCCGAGGCGCAGCACTCACTCGGCAATGTGGAGGCGGCGCGAAACTGGCTGACCCGCGCTGCCGAATATCCGACGACCTTTTATGGCCAGCTGGCGGCGAGCGCGCTTGGCCGGGAAACGATCCTGCCCGCGCCCGTCGTTCCCGCCGGCCCGGCCGGCCCGTTTGCCGGACGCCACGCCGAGCTGATCGAGCTGGCGCAACTCCTGGCGCAGATCGGCGCCGGCGAAGAGCTGCGGACGGTCATGCGGCATCTGGCCGCCGCCGCCACAACCGCCGCGGAGCGGCATTTCGTGGCCGAGCTCGGCCTTGCCATCGACCGCCTCGACCAAAGCCTGCTGGCGGCAAAGTATGCGGCCCTGCACGGCGCTGGGATGATGCGCCACGCCTACCCGGAAATCGCCCTGCCGGAACCGGTCAACGGCCGGCGCTCGCTGTTTCTCGCCATCATCCGCCAGGAAAGCGCGTTCGAGACCACCGCCGTCAGCCGGGCCGGCGCCCTCGGCCTGATGCAACTGATGCCGCCAACGGCGCGGCGCATGGCCGGCGAAGTCGGCCTGCCCTACCGGCGTGACCTGCTGACCCGCGACAGCGACTACAACATCCGCCTCGGCAGTGCGCGCTTCGAAGGGCTGCTCGACTATTACGAGGGCTCCTACATCCTGGCGCTCGCGGCCTACAATGCCGGCGAGGGGCCGGTACGGCGCTGGCTCAAAGACAATGGCGATCCGCGCCAGCCCGGTGTCGATCCGATCCAATGGATTGAGCGCATCTCCTACCGCGAAACGCGGGATTATGTGCAGCGCGTGCTCGAAGGCGCGGTCGTCTACGATCTGCGCAACGGGATCCGCTCCGAAGGCGGCCGCCTAGCCTATTACCTCGGGAAATAGACCCTTGAATTCAACAAGTTAGCCCGACGGAAGGGGTGTTCCGCCGGGCCGGACTTGGTGCTTTTGCGAAGGGGAGAGGGAAGCAGCCAAGCCAAATTCTGGGCAGGCGCGCCCTTAAGTGACACTACTTGTCGCTGTCCGGGCCGCCGCGGTGATACCGGCCGTGCTTGCCGTGCCGGCCGCCGGCGCGCATGCCGGCATGGAAGGCCGCCTCTTCCGACGTCACGACGCCGTCGCCGTCGCGGTCCATCCGCGCGAAGGCCTTGTCGGCCGGTGTCGAGAATTCGTCCGGGCTGATGGTGCCGCTTTTATCCGCGTCCAGCCGCGAGAACATGCGGGCCTTCTTGGCCGCTTCCCGCCGCGCGCGACGCTCTTCCCGGCGGACGTCAGCAGCCTTGGACATCTCGTCCGCATCGAGGCTGCCGCTGTTGTCGGTGTCCGCATCGGAAAACCGGCTGGCCCGATGGGAATCGAACTCGCCCCGGGTAATCCGGCCATCGCCGTCCAAATCCAACTCTTCCATGAAAAAGGCCCCGGGAACCGGGCCGTAGCCATGCCGGCGATCATCGGCATTGGCGATGCCGCCGGTCGCGATCAAAATCGCCCCGGCCGCCGCGATTATACGAAGTGACATAGAAAATTCTCCTTTGCGCTGTCATTCGAAGGCTAATACGCGCAGGCGGGAATTTTCCTTCGTTATAGCCCTCCGTCTCGTCATGCCCGCATTCGCGGGAATGACGATGGGGGTACAGTCCTAAGAATCGTTTTTGAGGTAGTCTTCGACCGTCTTGGCGCCGAATTCCTCCTTGCTCAACTCAAGGATCTGTTTCGAGAGCTTGGGCGGCGTCAGGTCCACGCCATCGCTAAGCCCGTCCACGATGTAGTGCAGCGCGGCGATGCGCCCGTATTTCTTGTCATGAAACGGTAAGATCACCCAGGGCGCCTTCTCGGTCGAGGTACGGCGGAACATCTCGTCGGCGGCGATGCGGTATGCCTCCCAGTTCCGGCGATTGCGGAAGTCGTCTGGCGCCAGCTTCCAGCGCCGGGCCGGGTCCTTGAGCCTTTGCAGAAAGCGCTTGCGCTGGATCTCCGGCGTGATGTGGAGAAACAGCTTGAGGATGCGGTAGTCCTCCGTAATCAGCATGGATTCGAAGCTGTTGATCTGGCCGTAAGACAGTTCCCATTCCCGGTCGCTCGCAAATCCTTCGACGCGCTCGACAAGCACGCGCCCATACCAGGAACGATCGAAGACGGCGATGTTTCCGTGCTCCGGCAATCGTTCCCAAAAACGATAGAGAAAATGGTGCTCGGCGGCGACGGGGCCCGGCGGGCCGATCGGCCAGACCTTGAAGGCGCGCGGGTCCAGCACGGAGAGCATGCGCTTGATGGTGCCGCCCTTGCCGGCCGTGTCCCAGCCCTCGAAAACGATGACGGCGCGGCGCCTCTGCGAAATATAGGCGGTTTGGATCGCCTGCAGTTTGCTCTGCAAAGCCGCCAACTCAGCCTCGTAGTCGGCGCGGGAAAGCGTCAAATCCTCCGGCGCCTCCTCAGGCCGGCTGTAGGTTGGATACCGCTTCCGCGCCATGGGACGGCTAGGCGGCGGTCAGATCGTGGTTCATGACCGGCAGATCACGGATGCGGATGCCCGTGGCGTCGAAGATGGCGTTGGTGAGCGCCGGCGCGGCCGGCGGCGTGCCTGGCTCCCCGACCCCGCCGAGCTTTGCACCCGATTCGATGATATAGGTCTCGAACTCCGGCGAATCGGTCAGGGTCATCATCGTATAGTCGTGAAAATTGCTTTGCTCGACCGCGCCGTCGGCCAGGGTGATCTCGCCATAAAGCGCGGCGGTCAGGCCGTAGACCGCACCACCCTCCACCTGCGCCACCACCTGGTCGGGATTGATCGCCCGGCCGCAGTCGATGACGCTGATCAGCCGGTCGAGTGTGAGTGCCCCGTCGGTAACCGTCACGAACAGGGCCTGGCCGACGATCGCTTCGAAGGACTCGACGATGGCGATCCCGAGCCCCGCGCCGGGGTCCGCCGGCAGGTGCTTCTTCGTCGCCTCTTCGAGCTTGTCCAGGACGGCCAGATAGCGCGGCCGGCCCGCGAGCATCCTGCGTCGGTATGCGAAGGGGTCCGCGCCGGCCTTGTCGGCCAACTCATCGACGAAGGACTCGGTGAAAAAGCTGTTCTGCGTATAGCCGACCGAACGCCAGTAGCCGACCGGGACCGGTAGCTGGTCGACGACGTGCTCGACGGTCCGGTTGGCGATCTCATAGGCCGCGTGCGCCGCTCCCTCGGCCGAGGCCGGGTCGGGCTGGTGGCTCTCCATGTCCGGCATGTTGCGGCCCATATAGCTGCCCGAGACCGATTGGCAGACCGCCCGGTGATGCCAAGCCTGAGGCGTACCATCGCCGTCGAGCGCGCCGCGCAAGGTGGCGATCGTCGCCGGCCGGTAGCGATCCTGCGCCACGTCCTCTTCGCGGCTCCAGATGAGCTGCACCGGCGCGCCGACCGCCCGGGAGACGGCAACCGCGGCCAGGACGAAGTCGTTTTCGGAGCGGCGGCCGAATCCGCCGCCCAAAAAGGTCGTATGGACGGTAACCTTCTCCGCCTCGATGCCGAGATATTCGGCGGCCAGTTGGCCCGCCAGCGCGGCGGCCTGACTCGGCGCCCAGATCTGGCAGCCCTCGTCGCCGACAAAGGCGGTGGCGTTCATCGGCTCCATGCAGGCATGCGCCAGATAGGGCACGCTGTAGCGCGCCTCGACCACCTCATCGGCCGGGGTCGCCCCCAGGACGCCTGCCGCGTCGCCGTGTTCCTCGTAGACATGCGCCTCGCCCGTGGCCATCAGGCCGTCGAAGCGCGCGGCGATGTCCGCCGACGACAGCGTTTCGTCCGCCGCGAAGGTGACGGGCATGGCGTCCAGCGCCTGCTGCGCCTGCCAGTAGGTCTCGCCGACCACAGCGACCCAGCTTTCCGACGTCACCACCCGGACCACGCCGGGCATGTCGCGGATCGCCTCGGCATCGTGGCCGGTCAGGCGGCCGCCGAAGGCCGGGCTCGCCTTGATCGCGCCGTAGAGCATGCCGGGCAGCCGCACATCGATACCGAACTCGGCGGTGCCGGCGACCTTGGCCGGCGTATCCAGGCGCGGCACGGATGTGCCGATGATCCGGAAGTCCCTCGGGTCCTTGAGCGCGACCTTGGACGGCGCCTCCACTGCCGCCGCGCGCTCGGCCAGGGCGCCATAAGCAAGTTCGCGGCCGGAAGCGGCATGGCGTACCACGCCTTCGCGCGTTTCGCACGCGCCGGCGGACACGCCCCATTCCTCGGCCGCGGCGGCGATCAGCATGTGCCGCGCGGCGGCGCCGGCGATCCGCAGCGGTTCATAGAAATTGCGCACGCTGGTCGAGCCGCCGGTGACCTGGATATTCATCATCCGCGCCAGTTTCTCGACCGCCCACAGGCCAACCGGGTGCAGCACTTCCGGCAGCGGACTCTCGGTCACCATCCCGCTCATCAGGTAGACATTGGCGTAGTCGCCATGGACCGGCGCCTCCTCGAAAGTCACGCGCGACCAGTCGGCGTCCAGTTCCTCGGCCAGGATCATCGGCAGGCCGGTGTGGATTCCCTGGCCCATCTCCGCCTGCGGCGTCAGCACGATCACATCGCCCGACTTGGAGATCTTGAGAAAGGCGTTGATCACGGTTTCGTCCGGGCCCGCCAGTATCTCGGGCTTGCTTTTCGGCCAGAGCGTAAATCCAATCGCCAGGCCGCCGCCCACGGCGACGCCTGAGATCAGGAGCTTGCGGCGTGTAATCTTGGGCATGGGTGCCTCCGGTTGGCGCACGTCTGATCAGCGTAGCTCTCCCCCGGCAGCGGAGCAACAGGCGAGGCATTGAAACCTGCCGACGCGGTCTTTAGCCTATCCGCCATATGCAGACAAAAGGCACGATATGACAGCGAAAACAGTGACGATTTTTGCGGCCCTGGTATCCCTCTGCATCGCATTCGGCGCAAACGCACAGGCGGTGCAGCAGACGAAAGGCAATTTCGAAGACAAATTTCGGCAATTGGACGAGGTCTGGCCGACGCCCGGCGGCACGCGGGTCGCGTCCGGCGCGCCGGGGCACGCTTACTGGCAGCAACGGGTCGATTATCGGATCAACGTCACCCTCGACGCGGAAGACAAGCGCATCGCGGGGCAAGCCACCGTCACCTACCACAACAACGCGCCCGATGCTTTGGACTATCTCTGGGTCCAACTCGACCAGAATATTTTCGCCCGCCACTCCTGGGCCGACGACAGCGAAACGCCGTCCAACGCATCGCGGCTGACATTCTCAGAGTTCCGCCGATTGACCGGCCGCGAAGGATTTGACGGCGGCTACGACATTACATCGGTCAGGGACAGCTCCGGTGCGGACCTGCCGACAACGACGGTCGATACCATGATGCGGATCGACCTGCCGCAACCCCTTGCGCCGGGTGCGGTGCTGGCGTTCTCGATCGACTGGACGTTCCAGGTTCCGGAAGCGGAAGTCTTCGACTCCCGCAGCGGATACGAGACCTTTCCCGACGACGGCGGCGAGATCTACGAGATCGCGCAATGGTATCCGCGGCTCGCCACCTACACCGACACCGCCGGCTGGAACAACAAGCAGTTTCTCGGCACCGGGGAATTCGACCTCGAATTCGGCGATTTCGACGTCTCGATCACCGTCCCCGACACGCATGTTGTCGCGGCCACGGGCGTCCTGGCCAATGCCGAGGAAGTCCTGACCGAGGACCAGCGCCGCCGCCTCGGGGACGCGCGCAATGCGGACCAGCCAGTCTACATCGTCACGGCAAAGGAAGCGTCGGCCAGCACCAAGCGCCGCGCCAGAGGAACCCGGACTTGGCGTTTCACCGCAGAGAACGTGCGCGACTTCGCCTTTGCCTCGTCGTCCAAATTCATCTGGGACGCCATGGGTCACCAGCGCGGCGACGGCGGCGAGCCGGTGATGGCCATGTCCTTCTATCCCGAGGAGGCAAGCCCGCTCTGGGACCAATATTCCACCGAAGCCGTCGTCCATACGCTGGAGGTCTTCGGCAAACACCTGTTTCCGTACCCCTACCCGGTCGCGCAGTCGGTCAGCGGGCCGGTGACGGGCATGGAATATCCGATGATCACCTTCAATCCTTACCGGCCGGAGCGGAACGAGGACGATGACCCGACCTATGCGCGGGCCACCAAATACGGTCTGATCTCGGTGATCATCCATGAGATCGGCCACCAGTATTTCCCGATGATCGTCAATTCCGACGAGCGGCGCTGGGCCTGGCTCGACGAAGGCTTGACCTCCTTCATGCAGTTCATCACCGAGCAGGCATGGGAGGCAGACTACCCGTCCCGGCGGGGCCCGGCCGAGAAGGCCCTGCAATACATGACCCGGCCGAACCAGACGCCGATCATGACCGAAGCAGACAGCGCGCTCGGCCTCGGCTCGAACGCCTATGTGAAGCCGGCGGTTGCGCTGAATATCCTGCGCGAGACGGTGCTCGGCCGGGAGCTCTTCGATTTCGCCTTTGCCGAATATGGCCACCGCTGGCAGTTCAAACGCGCCACGCCGGTCGACTTCTTCCGCACCATGGAGGACGCCTCGGGTGTCGATCTCGACTGGTTTTGGCGCGGCTGGTTCTATTCCACCGACCACGTCGATATTGCGCTCGCCAACGTGATACGCGCCCGCATCGATACGCAAAACCCGGATGCCGAAAAGAAGATCGCCCGGGCGAAAGCCGAGGATGCCAACAAGCAAATCTGGCAGCAACGCAACGCGAAAGCGGACACCCGCGTCGAAGCCCGGCGCGGCTTGAAGGATTTCTACGACGAAAATGACGAATACACGGTCACCGATTCCCAGCGCGAGGACTATCAGTCACTGCTCAATCGGCTCGACGATTGGCAGGTCGACCTCCTGAAGCGCGACGACAATATCTACTTCATCGTATTGAAGAATATCGGCGGCCTGGTGATGCCGGTCATCCTGGCCATCGAATACGACGACGGCAGCTCCGAGGAGTTGCGGATTCCGGCGGAGATCTGGCGGTACGACACCCGGCGCGCCGTCAAGATGCTGGTTACGAAGAAAGAGATCGCGGAGATCACCCTGGATCCCCACCTCGAGACCGCCGACGCGGAGCGCAGGAACAATCATTGGCCACGCCAGTTCGAGCCCGGCACGCTCGAACTTTACAAGCCGGAGGGCGAACGGAACCTGATGCGCCAGATGCGCGAGGATCGGGACGACGCGCGTTAGAACGTGAGGGGGCTATGATCGAAGATTCCCCAGACCTGCCCTTGTTCGGCCGCTTTGCAGAGACTAAATTGCCCGCGAGATCATTGTTCGAGGATAACTCGTGACGCGCTTTGTTACTCTGACCCTGAGCCTTGTTGCGCTCATGGCATCCGCCGCGGGCGCCGAGGAAGATACCCGCACGCAGGCCGCCGAATGGGCGTCGCGCACCGGCATCATCGCCGGCTCGGCCACTTTCTGCGCAATGGACGAGGAGGTCGTCGAAGAATACATCAACAAGGCGCAGGCCAAGATCGCCTCGACGACCGTCGACGATCTCGACCTCGTGGCCGCGCGCATCGAATTCAGGAATGTCTATGCCGCCTCGGCCGCACGCGCGCCGGTCGAGGGCTGCGATCAGTTTGCGCGCAGCTTTAAAAGGAAGCTGGCGCTACTGGATTAGCGAGCCGGTTCTGAAGCGCTCTGCCTGACGTCCGCGAGTGGATCACGACGACCGGGCCCGCAAACTCCTCGCCCGGGAAGAGCTCCTCCAGCCCCTCCTGAACGAAATCCGTCAGGACCGGGCCGACCCGCCGGCTCGGATCCGTATCGGCAAAAGCGAAATCGGGGCCGTCGTAATGCGGGTTCACCTCAAAGCCGATTCCCAGGCTCGTCCTCACCTCGGCCGTCTGCTTGACCGCGCCGCTGGCTGAATCGACGATCTCGAACGTGCCGACGGCATAGTCCGATGCCGACCGCAGGACGCTCAGCGAATGGTTGGCGACGCCAAGCCGGTTCAGCGTGACACGGATCGTATCATCGAAGCCGTCCTTGCCGGCCCGGCGTATGTTTTCTTTGACCAGGGCAACCAACAGGTTCTCGACCCCATAGTCGGCGGCATCCGCGATCAGCAGTTCGCCGGCCCACTGCACGCCGGGCAGTTCGCTCCTGATGAAGCGCCGCGACGAGCGCACGACGTTGCGATCATCGGTGCCATGGCGCCGGAAATCCTCTTCCCGCCGCTGTTCGATGGCGTCGATACGGGCGACGCGCTTTTGCAGCTTCTCCGACAGGCTGACCTCGACGGCGATGTCGGCATGCGCGACCCCGGCGGCGCCGAGCGCAATCCCTGCCGTTACTATCGCTGCTACAAATGGCCTCATGGCATCTCTCCTCGTCTGGAGGCTCCACCCCATCTGACCGTCTAGCGCATCCTTCCTGAACCCAGCATGAACCTCTCGAAATCAGTGAAAATACGACGCGCCGTTGATATCAAAGGTGGCGCCGGTGGCGTGGGTCGCCTGGCCGGCCAGCAGGAAGGCGACGATATTCGCCACTTCTTCCGGCGGCGCCGCCGCGCCCATCGGCACATCGGCCAGGAGTTTTTCGCCGCCGGGCGCCGCCAGCTTGGCCGCGATCCGCTCGGTGGCGACCCAGCCGGGCGCCACCGCATAGGCGAGAATCCCGTCCTCGGCATAGCCTTTGGCGATGGAGCGGGTCAGCGCGGTCACCGCACCTTTCGAGGCCGCGTAGTGGAACGAATCGGGCAGGTCACCGCGAAACGCCGCGCGGCTGGAGATATTTACGATGGTGCCGCCGCCGGCCTCCTTGAAACTCAGGATCGCGGCGCGGCAGAGATCAGCGACCGCCTGAACGTTGACCGCAAACGTCGTCACCCAGTCGGCGCGCCAAGCGGCCAAATCCTCTTCCGGGCGGGCGGAAAGCATGACAGCGGCATTGTTGACCAGGGCGTCCACGCCGCCCAAATGCCCAGTGGCCGCCTGCCACAGCGCATCGACGTCCTCAACTCGACCCAGGTCGGCCCGAACCGCGTGGCAACGCTTGGCGCCAAACTCGTCCGAAAGCCCCGCCAACGCGCCAATCCCACTGTTGTAGCTGGCGACCAGCGAAGCGCCGTCCTCCAGTACGCGGCGGGCGATGGCCGCGCCAATACCCTTGGAGCCGCCGGTCAGGAGGACGCGCTTGCCGGTCAGCATGGCGCGCCGGCCCTGGCGAGATGCCCGAAAAAGGAATCCGTTCGTCCTGAGCCTGTCGAAGGATGACGGATTCCGTGGCACCGCCCTTCGACAAGCTCAGGGCGAACGGCGACTTTAAGCTTGTTCAGCAATCGACTAGCTGTCTTTGTGGCTTTCGAGGACCTGGTCGGCGAGGCGCCCGGTCAGCTCGGCGAGATGGTCGTATTCCGCCTCGAAGGTGCCGGCGCCCTGGGTCATGGAGCGGAGCTCCACGATCATGTCGTGCATCTCCGATTGCGGCATATTGGCCTCCACCGTGTCCCAGCCGGGCCAGCCGGCGCGCGCGTCGAAGCCGAGGATCTGGCCGCGCCGGGTGGAGATCAGGCCGTTGACGCGCGCGGTGAACTCCGACGGCACATGCACCTTCACATGCATCACCGGCTCCAGCAGTACCGGACCGCATTCCGGCAACGCCTCCGACATGGCGAGCCGGCCGGCGGTCTGGAAGGCCATGTCCGAGGAATCCACCGCGTGGTATTTGCCGTCGGTCAGGGTGACGCCAACATCGACCACGGGGAAGCCCAGCGGCCCGCGCTCGAGATACTGCTTGATGCCGGTCTCGACGCTCGGGATGTATTGCCGGGGGATCGAGCCACCGTGGATGGTTTCCTCGAAGGAGAAACCGGTTCCAGGCGGCAGCGGCTTGACGTCGATCACAACATCGCCGAACTGACCGTGGCCGCCGGTCTGCTTCTTGAACCGGCTGTGCTGGGTCTTGCCCTTGCGGATGGTCTCCTTATAGGGCACCTGCGGCCTTTGCGTGCTGACCGTAAGTCCGTATTTGTTCTTCAGCCGGTCGATGGCGATCTGGATATGCACCTGGCCCTGGCCCCACAGCACCAATTCGTTGGTGTCTTCGGAGTGCTTGTAGAAGATGGACGGGTCCTCGTCGGTGATCTTGGCCAGCGAGGTCGAGAGCTTGACCTCGTCGTTGCGGTTGTCGGCGCGAACCGCCAGCCCATAGACCGGGGCCATGACTTCCGGCCACGGGAGCGGGTTGGCCCCTCCGGCGCTGATCGTATCGCCCGTCCTCAATTCCTCCAACCGGCCAAAGGCGATGACCTCGCCGGCCTCGGCCTTGCTCAGCTTGTCCTGCTTGTCGCCGGTCAGCCGGTAGACGCCTGAAATGCGCTCGCCATTGACCGTGTCACCGTCCTTGAAGCTGCCCTTCAGCACCCGGGTGAGCGAAAGCTTGCCGCCATGGGGCGTGTGATAGGTCTTCAAGACCTGGCCGAGCGAGGCCGCCGGATTATCCGCCGCATTCATCCTCTCAAGCGTGGCATCGAGGTCGCCGAGTTCGTGGCGTAGCGCCTTCATCAGCCGGAAAACGCCGTTGTCGCTGAGTGCCGAGCCCATCATCACCGGGACCAGCAGCGCCTGCTGCACGTCCTTGGCGAGGTCGGTGAGAACTTCCTCTCTCGGCGGATGGACATCCTCCAGGAGTTCTTCCATGAGCTGATCGTCGAAATCGGCCATGGTCTCAAGCATGGTGTAACGGGCTTCCTCGATGCGCTCGCCCTCGCCTTCCGGCAGGTCGACGATCTTCGACGGCTCGCCCTTCGAGTAGACAAAGGCCCGCTCGGAGGCGAGGTCGACATAGCCGGTGATCTCTTCGCCGGTCCTGATCGGCAAATGCCGCAATACGATCGGCTTGGTGCAGACCGCCTTCAAGGCCTCCGCCAGATCACGTACCGAGCCGTGCGCCTTGTCGATCTTGTTGACGAACACATAGGTCGGCAGCTTGTGCACGTCGAGGAGCCGCATCAGGGGCGCCATGCCGGGGATCTTGGACGCGTCCGGCTCGATCACCACCACTGCCGCGTCGGCGGCGACAAGCCCGTTCCGGGTTTCCTGAGCCAACTCCACCGAACCAGGGCAGTCAAGGAACGTATAGCGGTCACCCATGAATTCGCAGCTGGCGACGTTGAGCTCGACTCCCATCTCGCGGTCCTTGGCCTCCTGCGCGGTGTCGCCGACGACTCTGACCCCCTCGCCCTTGTGGTGCGCCGCGCCCGAGAGGCAAAGCGCGCTTTCCATGACGCTCGTCTTGCCGCTCAGATACGGCCCCACCAAAGCGATTACGCGTTCGTTCTTGTTGTTGCTTGTCATTTACCCTTCCCAGTCCATACTCGGCCTCGTCCGCAAAGCCGGCTCCGAACCGGGAAGTATAGACAGATCAGCGGCGGCGGTGGAAGAGACTCTGATCAGGTCAATCAGCAAGGGTGGACATGACCGCGAAACAGGAACCCACGATGATCGTCAAGCCGGACGGCGCCGGGCCGGGCCGCCGCGCCGTGCCCGCCGAAGTGCCGGTGGCGCTGACCTATAACGGCGTCAGCCATGTGGTGATGATGGCCACCCCCCACGACATTGAGGACTTCGCGGTCGGTTTCAGCGTCACCGAGGGCATCGTCGAAGGCCGGGCGGAGATCGGCGAGCTGGAGGTTCGCGAGGTCGAACAAGGGCTGCTCGTCTGGATGCAAATCCCCGAGGCCCGCTTCCAGGCGCTGCTGGAAG
>JAKSBY010000656.1 GCA_022360855.1 Sphingomonadales bacterium
AGCCAGGAGCGCGCCGGCACGCCGAGATTCTGGAGCGCAATGGCCAGGAGCCCCGACGTGATCTGCTCGCCGGCGGAGACCACCGTGTCGTATTCCCGCGCATCGTGCAGCGGCGCCATGTCGGAGCAATAGCCGACCAGCCGGTTGGTGACGCCGGCCATGGCGGAGACGACCACCCCGACCTCGTGACCCTCGTCCACGGCCGCCTTGACGCGCCCGGCGACATTACGGATGCGATCGAGATCGCCAACCGACGTGCCACCAAACTTCTTGACAATGCGGGCCATCTGGGACTGTCCTGAGGGTCTCATTTTTTGCCGCCCAAAAACCGGGCGGCGAAAGCGGGCGTATTCATAGGTGGTGGCCTTAAGCAACGCAAGGATCATCGCGGCGAGTAAATCGTAAGGAGTAGACGCGCGTGCAGAGCCAGACCGCTGATAGTCCGGGCGTCTCGACGGTCGATCCGGACGAGGTTACCCGTTTTGCCGCCGTCGCCGACGCCTGGTGGGACCCCAGGGGCGCGTTTGCGCCGCTGCACAAGCTGAACCCGACCCGGCTCTCCTATATCCGCGACCAGATCTGCCGCCATTTCGGCCGCGATCCCCGATCGGCCCGGTCGCTCGACGGCCTCGCGGTGCTGGATGTGGGCTGCGGCGGCGGGCTCCTGGCCGAGCCCATCACCCGCATGGGCGCGGCCGTCACCGGCATCGACGCCACCGCGCAGAACATCCGCGTCGCCGGCCTGCATGCCCAGGACATGGAGCTGGAGATCGACTACCGCCACATCGCCGCCGAAGAGCTGGCCGCCGAGGGCGCGGCATTCGACGTGGTGGTCAATATGGAGGTGATCGAGCATGTCGCCGACGTGCCGGCCTTCCTCGCCGCCTGCCGCGCGCTCGTCAGGCCCGGCGGCATCATGCTGTTCTCCACCCTGAACCGCACGGCCAAAGCCTTTGCCATGGCCATCGTCGGCGCCGAATATGTACTGCGCTGGCTGCCCCGCGGCACCCATGACTGGCAGAAATTCCTCAAGCCCGCCGAGCTTTCCGCGGCCCTGGACGCCGCCGGCTTCACGGTTCCGGACCTTTCGGGCCTGAGCTACGACCCGCTCGGCGACCGATGGCGCGTGACCCGCGACCTCAGCGTCAATTATCTGGGCACGGCCCTTCCGA
>JAKSBY010000412.1 GCA_022360855.1 Sphingomonadales bacterium
CTGCCGGTGCGGGAAGTAGGTGCCGGATTGGCGGAAGTAATCAAATACGGTCTTATTGATGATGCGCCTTTCTTCGAGTGGCTGGCGGCAAATAGTGGAGCAATCCGCAAGCTGGAACCCCAACGTCTGATCGAGGCAGTTCGCAAATGTTGTGAGAGCAAGGCGGCAATCGTGGCGAGAGACGAACAGGAGTCCGGAGTGCGGGCGCTGCTGAACCTTGGTCATACCTTTGGTCATGCTATCGAAACCGCAGCAGGTTATGGCGTCTGGCTACATGGCGAAACCGTTGCCATGGGAATGGTGATGGCGGCGGATCTCTCCGCTCGCATGGGTTGGCTCGATGGTGGGGGCGCCCGGCGTATTCGCCAGGTGCTGGAAGAAGATTACCAGTTGCCCGTGATCCCCCCACCGTCGATAGACGTAACACAGTACCTGGAGCTGATGGCAACGGACAAGAAGGTGGCCGCGGGTAAGATTCGCTTCGTATTACTGCGAGCCATCGGCCGGGCCGAACTGACCGCGGAGGTCAGCCCTGAATTACTCCAACAAACTCTTGGCGCCGGTGAGAAACTTTGCCGGCGGCAGTAATCCCCTAACTGAGATTAACAGGCAGCCCGTGACACTGAAGAACGATCGCTTTCTGCGCGCACTATTAAAGGAAGAAGTACAGGTAACTCCGGTATGGATGATGCGCCAGGCGGGGCGTTATCTGCCGGAGTACCGGGCCACCCGGAAACAGGCCGGAGACTTTATGAGCCTGTGCCAGAATCCGCAACTGGCCTGTGAGGTGACCATGCAGCCTTTGCGTCGCTATCCCTTTGATGCGGCGATCCTGTTTTCGGACATTCTTACCATCCCCGACGCCATGGGGCAGGGCCTGTATTTCGAGACCGGGGAGGGCCCGCGTTTTCGCAAGGTAGTGCGCAGTCCCGCGGATGTTGCCGCGCTGCCGGAAGTAGGTATTGCCGCGGAGCTAAGTTATGTCACCGATGCCGTATCTCTGATTCGCAGGGAGCTGAACGGCTCCGTACCCCTGATCGGCTTTTCCGGCAGCCCCTGGACCCTGGCCACATACATGATCGAGGGCTCCGGCAGCAAGGATTTTCGCATCGCCAAGCAATTCCTGTACGACCATCCCGAGGCCTGCCACGAATTGTTAAGCAAACTTGAGCTTGCCGTGACCGACTACCTCAATGCCCAGATCGAAGCCGGAGCCCAGGCGGTGCAAATCTTCGA
>JAKSBY010000451.1 GCA_022360855.1 Sphingomonadales bacterium
AATCCACAGGGCCGCTTCGTGACGCCGGACGACGTGGCCGGCACCGTGCTCTGGCTCGCGGGCGATGCCGCCGCCTCGGTCACGGGCCAGGCCATCTCCGTCTCGGGAGGCGAGGTATGACCGCCTCCAAGGACCGGCTCAGGCTCTGGCTCCGCCTGCTCAGGGCGACCCGCTACCTGGAGAACGAAGTGCGGAACCGCTTTCGCGAGGAGTTCGAGACCACCCTGCCGCGCTTCGACGCCCTGGCCGCGCTCTCCCGCGCCGAGGACGGGCTGACCATGACCGAACTTAGCCGCGCGCTCATGGTCTCCAACGGCAACGTCACCGGGCTCGTCGATCGGCTTGTGGCCGACGGGCTGGTGCGCCGTTCGGGCATCGACGGCGACCGCCGCGCCATTCGTGTCAAGCTGACCGAAAAGGGCAAAACGAGCTTCACCGCGCAGGCCATGTCCCACGAGGCGTGGATCGACGGCCTGCTCGCCGCCATCAAACCGCAGGACACCGCCAGCATGATCCGGCTCCTCAGCAAAGTGGAACAGGCTAAGCCATGACCTCAGCCCGGGACTTCACGCCAGAGCATTTCCGCCTCCGCACCGAAGGCGCCGTCGCCATTGTTCATCTCGACAATCCCGAGCGCAAGAACCCGCTGACCTTCGAGAGCTATGCCGAGCTCACGGCGTTCTTCCGCTTCCTGGCCGGCGTCGATGACGTGGGCGCCGTCGTCTTCGCCTCCCAAGGCGGCAACTTCTGCTCCGGCGGCGATGTGCACGACATCATCGGCCCGCTGATCGAGAAGGACATGACCGGCCTGCTGCAATTCACGCGGATGACCGGCGATCTGGTCAAGGCCATGGTGGCCGCGCCGCAGCCGATCGTCGCCGCGGTCGACGGAATCGCCGCCGGCGCCGGCGCCATTCTCAGTATGGTTTCGGACCTGCGTCTGGCGACACCCGAGGCCAAGACCGCCTTCCTGTTCACCCGCGTCGGGCTCGCCGGCTGCGACATGGGCGCCTGCGCCATCCTGCCCAGGATCATCGGCCAGGGCCGCGCCGCCGACCTGCTCTATACGGGCCGCGCCATGACCGCTGAAGAGGGACTCGCCTGGGGCTACTACAATCGCCTCGTCGCGCCGGACGCCCTTGAAAGCGAAGCCATCGCGCTGGCCCAGTCGCTCGCCGAGGGTCCGCGCTTCGCGCATATGATAACCAAGACCCAGCTCCGCCAGGAATGGGCGCTCGGTATCGAGCAGGCCATCGAGGCGGAAGCTCAGGCCCAGGCCATCTGCATGCAGACCCGGGATTTCGAGCGCGCCTACCGGGCCTTCGTCGCCAAGGAAAAACCGCGCTTCGAGGGCGACTGACATGGCCGATACGAGCTTCCTCCACTGGCCGTTTTTCGAGGACCGCCACCGGGACCTGGCGGGCCGCGCCGAAGCCTGGGCCGCCGAGCACCTGCCCGTGGGCCATGGCGACGTGGACGCCGCCTGCCGCGATCTGGTGGCCCGGCTCGGCGCCGATGGCTGGCTTGCGCACACCGCCGCTGACGGGACGCCCGACGTCCGCACGCTCTGCCTCCTGCGCGAAACCCTGGCACGCCACGACGGATTGGCCGACTTCGCCTTCGCTATGCAGGGGCTCGGCACTGGTGCCCTCAGCCTGTTCGGCACGCCGGCCCAGCGGGAGCGGCTGACCAAGAGCCGCGCCGGGGAGGCCATCGCCGCCTTCGCGCTGACCGAGCCCCGCTCCGGCTCGGACGTGGCCAATCTGGAGACGGCGGCGGAGCGGGACGGCGACGGCTTCGTGCTTTCGGGCGAGAAGACCTGGATATCAAATGGCGGCATCGCCGATCTCTACACCGTGTTCGCGCGCACCGGCGAAGCGCCGGGCTCCAGGGGCATCTCCGCCTTCCTGGTGCCCGCGGACACGCCGGGGCTCGAGGTCGCCGAACGGCTTGAGGCCATCGCGCCGCACCCCCTGGCGCGGCTTCGTTTCGAGAAGATGCGCCTGCCCGCCGACGCCCTGATCGGCGCGCCCGGAGACGGCTTCATGATCGCCATGGCGGTCTTGGACGTGTTCCGACCGACCGTGGGCGCGGCAGCGCTCGGCTTTGCGCGCCGGGCGCTGGACGAAGCGTTGACCCGCGCTTCCACCCGCCACCTGTTCGGCGCGCCGATGGCCGATCTGCAGATGGTGCAGGGCCACATCGCCGACATGGCGCTCGCCGTGGACGCCGCCGCGCTGCTGGTCTACCGCGCCGCCTGGCTCAAGGATCAGGGTGCTGCGCGCGTCACCCGCGAGGCGGCCATGGCCAAGCTCTACGCCACCGAGGCGGCGCAGGACGTCATCGACCGGGCGGTGCAGCTCCACGGCGGCGAGGGCGTGCGCGCCGGCTCAA
>JAKSBY010000629.1 GCA_022360855.1 Sphingomonadales bacterium
CACCGGGCTGACCGACGCCATGCTCGATTCGATCCCCATCGTATGCCTCACCGGCCAGGTGGCGCGGCATCTGATCGGCAACGACGCCTTTCAGGAGGCGGATACGGTCGGCATCACCCGGCCCTGCACCAAGCACAACTATTTGGTCAAGGACACGGGCCGCATCGCGCAAGTCCTGTTCGAGGCGTTTTTCGTCGCCACCAACGGCCGGCCGGGCCCGGTAGTTGTCGACCTGCCCAAGGACGTGCAGATTGAGACGGCGCCCTATAGCGTGCCCGACATCGTCGGCCACAAGACCTACAGGCCGCAGGTCAAGGGCGAAGAGGCAGCAGTCGGTGAAGCGGCGGCGGCGCTGGCATCCGCCAAGCGGCCCATCATCTATACCGGCGGCGGCATCATCAATTCCGGCCCCAAGGCGGCGGAGCTTCTGACCCGCTTCGCGCATCTGACCGGCTACCCGGTGACCAACACCTTGATGGGCCTCGGCGGCTTTCCGGCCTCCGACCCGCAATTCCTGGGCATGCTCGGCATGCACGGCACCTGGGAAGCCAACCACGCCATGCACGACTGCGACGTCATGCTCTGCATCGGCGCCCGCTTCGACGATCGCGTGACCGGCCGCATCGATGCCTTTTCGCCGGGTTCGAAGAAGATCCATGTCGATATCGATCGCTCGTCCATCAACAAGAACATCCAGGTGGACATTTCCATCGTCGGCGATGCGGCCTCGGTGCTCGAGGACCTGATCGCGGTGTGGAAGTCGCGGGACCTTGCGCCCGACAAGACGGCGTTGGAAGGGTGGTGGCGGCAGATCGACGACTGGCGCGCCAAGGACTGCCTGCGCTACCCGGAGTCGAAATCAGCGATCCTGCCGCAGCACGCGATTCGGCGGCTCTACGAGCTGACCCACGACCGCGACCCGGTCATTACCACGGAAGTCGGCCAGCACCAGATGTGGGCGGCGCAGTATTACAAATTCGAAAAGCCCAACCGCTGGCTCACCTCCGGCGGGCTCGGCACCATGGGCTACGGTCTGCCGGCGGCCATCGGCGCGCAGATCGGTTTCCCCGACCGGCTGGTCATCGACATTGCCGGCGAAGCCTCGATCATGATGAACATCCAGGAACTGGCCACCGCCGTGCAATACCGGCTGCCGGTCAAGGTGTTCATCGTCAACAACGAATATATGGGCATGGTGCGCCAGTGGCAGGATCTGTCCTACGAAGGCCGCTATTCGGAAAGCTACTCCGATTCCCTGCCGGATTTCGTCAAGCTGGCGGAGGCCTTCGGCGCAACCGGCTTGCGCGCCACCAACGTGGACGAGCTGGACGGCGTGATCGAAGCCATGCTCGCGGCCGACGGTCCGGTCCTGGTCGATTGCCAGGTCGCCAAGCTGGAAAACTGCTACCCCATGGTGCCGGCGGGCGCCGCCCATAACGACATGCTGCTGGCCGAGACGGATCAGCCCAAGGGCGACATCGACGACGATGCCCTCGCGGTTGTCTGAGCGCTTCTTAAGGTCTTCGGCCGTGAAACCCACCGGACAAATTGCCCGACATACGATTTCCGTCATCGTCGACAACGAGGCGGGCGTCTTGGCGCGGGTCATCGGCCTGTTCTCGGGCCGCGGCTACAATATCGAGAGCCTCACGGTGGCTGAGATCAATGCCGAGCGCACGGTTTCGCGCATTACAGTGGTGACCAGCGGCACGGCCATGATCATCGAGCAGATCAAGGCGCAACTCGACCGACTGGTGCCGGTCCACAGCGTCGCCGATCTGACCATGAACGGCCCCCATGTGGAGCGCGAGATGGCGCTGATCAAGGTGATCGGCGAGGGCGAGAAGCGGGTCGAGGCGCTGCGCCTGGCCGATGCCTTCCGGGCGCGCATCGTCGATTCTACCAACCGGTCGTTCGTTTTCGAGATCACCGGCTCAACCAGCAAGATCGAAGCCTTTGTCGGGCTTATGCGCGATCTCGGCGAAACCGAGATTTCGCGCACCGGCGTTGCCGCCATTGCGCGCGGCGTCGCGGGCATGTAGGAGACACCACAAATCCCGTCATCGCGAAGTTCGGAGCCAAATTCCCCCTCACCCTCCGCAGCTTCGCTGCTCCTCCCTCTCCCCTGGGGGGAGAGGGTTGGGGTGAGGGGGCGTAAGAGAGAGGAAGTCTATCAATGCGCGTTTACTACGACCGCGACGCGGATCTCAATCTCATCAAGGCCAAGAAGGTGGCCATTGTCGGCTATGGCAGCCAGGGCCATGCCCATGCCGCTAATCTGAAGGACTCGGGCGTGCCCGAGGTCAAGGTCGCGCTCCGGTCCGGCTCGGCCTCTGCCAAGAAGGCGGAAGCCGCCGGCTTCGAGGTCGTGAGCGCGGCGGACGCGGCGGCCTGGGCCGACGTGGTGATGGTGCTGACGCCGGACGAGACCCAGGCGGATCTCTATCGCAACGACTTGGAGCCCAATCTCAAGGAAGGTGCCGCGCTCGCCTTTGCGCACGGCCTTAACATCCATTTCCGCCTGATCGAGCCGCGCGCCGATCTCGACGTTTTCATGATCGCGCCCAAGGGGCCGGGCCACACCGTGCGCTCCGAATACCAGCGCGGTGGCGGCGTGCCCTGCCTGGTGGCGATCCATCAGGATGCCTCGGGCAACGCCCATGATCTCGGCTTGTCCTACGCATCGGGCATCGGCGGCGGCCGCGCCGGAGTCATCGAAACGACCTTCCGGGAAGAGTGCGAAACCGACCTGTTCGGCGAGCAGGCGGTCTTGTGCGGCGGCCTGACGAGCCTGATCCAGGCCGGCTTCGAGACCCTGGTAGAAGCCGGCTACGCGCCGGAGATGGCCTATTTCGAGTGCCTGCACGAGGTCAAGCTGATCGTCGATCTGATCTACGAGGGCGGCCTCGCCAATATGCGCTACTCCATCTCCAACACCGCCGAATACGGCGACTACAAGACCGGGCCGCGCATCATCACCGACGAAACCAAGGCGGAGATGAAGCGGATTTTGGACGATATCCAGGCCGGCCGCTTCGTGCAGTCCTTTATCCTCGACAACCGGGTCGGCAGCCCGGAGATGAAGGCGCACCGGGCCCGCTCCGCGGCGCACGAAATCGAGGAGGTGGGCGAGAAGCTGCGCGGCATGATGCCCTGGCTGGCCGAAGGCCGGCTCGTGGACAAGGCGAAGAACTGACCGCGTGGCCGGGACGGATTTTCCGCCCCTTCGAACCCGGCGCCTCGTTCTGCGCGACGTCGGGGACGGCGACTTCTCGACGCTGCTGAGGCTGCGCACCGACCCGGATATCAGCCGGTTCGTCGACTGGCCGGAGACGGAGCTAAGCACGGAAGCCTGGGTCCGCAACCTGATCGCGGAGATGCAGACCAAGACCCTGGGCGCCGATCCCGGCTGGTATCAGCTCGCCGTGGAGGAGCAGGCGGACGGCCGGATGGTCGGGGATCTCGGGATCGGCATCGGTGTGCCGGGACCGCGCCAGGCCGAGATCGGCTACCGCGTCCTGCCGGAATTCCAGCGCCAAGGCCTGGCCCGCGAGGCGCTGGAGGCGATCATCGGCCATCTGTTCGATGCCTACGACCTTCACCGCATCACGGCGCTGGTGGCGGTGGAGAATGTGGCGTCGGTCGCGCTGCTGGAGCGGCTCGGCTTCCGCCGGGAGGGCCATTTTCGCCGGAGTTTCTGGAAGGACGGCCGCTGGCTCGACGATTATGCCTTCGCCATGCTCGCCGAAGACTGGCAGGCTCGCGGAATCGCAAAATAGTGCTCAATTTCCGGTTGTGGGAGTCTTGTGATATAGTTGGCTAAACGGGTGTAAATGGGGGAGCACAGATGGCGACAATCGTAATCGCCGGCAACAATGATTTCCGCAACAGCGTTGTTGGAGCCTTAAGGGAGATCTGTCCCTGCCACACCTATCGGGTGCAGGCCGACGGAACGGTGCAGGTCACGGGCGGTGGGGCCGGATTTTTTGCCTGCCTCTGCTATTGCAAGCACCGCGCGGGGTGCAATCTCATCAACGACCTCTCGGGCCACGCCAATACCACGCGCATTACCCGAACCGCCGGTGGCAACAGCTATAATCGTGGGCTCAACCGGGTACGTTGGAACCCCACCCGGCGCCGGGGCGGGCGCAATGCGCATGGTGACAGGGACAGACCGCCGAGCGTGGGCTTGGCGCATGAGCTGATC
Organism: Sphingomonadales bacterium; assembly: GCA_022360855.1. Classification (GTDB taxonomy): domain Bacteria; phylum Pseudomonadota; class Alphaproteobacteria; order Sphingomonadales; family JAKSBY01; genus JAKSBY01. The sequence goes on from JAKSBY010000629.1 coordinate 4,208, forward strand.
CACGCGCATCACGATAACCAGGGGACCATGGGCGCGCCCGGTCCGGCAGAGGAGTATCCGACCGTACGCGGCGAAAACCAGGTCCGCCGGGAGCTGTGCGAACCCCGGCGCACGCATTATGGCAACACCCGCGTGCCCAACGAAACCCAGGAGAATATCGATGCCAGCGACCGGCGTGGCTGCAAATGCAATTCACCCTTTATGCGCTTTTTGGCCTTTTTGCGATGCCTGCTATGCTGCATCAAGCTCTTCTTCCGCCGCCTCTGCCGCAGATTGAGACGATTGCTGAGGCCTGACAGGATGATCACAGCTCCAGAAAACGCCAATGCCGGGTTCCTGGCCCTGGCCGACGCGGCCGGCGATACCGCCGCGGCGGGCGCGGCCAGATTCGCTCTGGACGCCCGCCTGAGGGCGCAGGATTTCGGTTTTGTCGCCGAGAGACTCACCGAGATCGACGGCGCAAAGGCGGCGGCGCTTTTGGAATTGATCGATGTGGATGGCTCGGCCTACGGTTTCATCCTGCTGCTTGAGGCGGACTCGGGGTCGCTGTTCGCCTCTAATCTGGATTGGGTGGAAGGGGACGTCTCGGTTTCCGTGCCCGGTCCGGTCGTGACCGTGGACTCCCCCGATATCGCCATCGGCGAGTTGGCGCAGTCGCTGCCGTTCGAACCCGGCATCGGCGGCGCGGACGGTGTCTATGACGGCAGTGTCGTCCTGCTGACGGTCAATGACGGCCGGAGCCTGCGCCGCGCGGCGCTGCACGGTTACAGCTATCCGTTCCTTGACGACGAGCCCGAGCGGCCGGAGAAC
>JAKSBY010000449.1 GCA_022360855.1 Sphingomonadales bacterium
CTGGGCCGCGGTGGCGCCGCCGGCCATGACCACCCAGCCGGGCTCGAGCGACGGGCCCGCCTCGGCCACGAGCCGGGAGGCGGCCGCCAGGGCGCGCGCCGGGTGGCCGAGAATGGCCGCCGACGAGCCGATCTGGATGGGCTGGCCGTCGAACTCCAGCAGCATGCCGAGATTGGCGATGTCGGTATCGGGCCGCGACCACGGACCGATGACGAAGCTGGACGAGGAGGTATTGTCCGCCACCACGTCCGGCAGATTGAACTTGAAGTCCTTGTAGCGGCTGTCGATGATCTCGATGGCCGGCGCTACCGCCTCTACCGCGTCCCACGCCTCGAGCACGGTGAGCGTGCCGGCGAGCGGTTTCTTCAAGAGGAACGCCACCTCGGGCTCGGCACGCGGGTGCACATAGTCCGCGAGGTCGATCGCGCCCCCATCCTCCACCCGCATGGCGTCGGTCAGCCGGCCCCAGATCATCTCGTCCAGGCCCATCTGCTGCATCTTGGCGCGGCTCGTGAAGCCCATCTTGACGCCGACCATTGTCTGGCCGCGGTCGATGCGCCGGCCGACCGAGCGCGCCTGCACGTCATAGGCCTGGTCCAGGGTAAGATCATGGCCCGAGAGCGAGAGCTGCGGGATGGCGGTCGCCGTGCGCGCCGCCTCGTCGACGATTTCGGCGATCTGGGCGAGGTCGGTCACGCCACCTGCCCTTCCTGTTGCTTGAGCATGACGTCTACTCCTTGGAAAAGGCGGCGCGGACCGCGCCCAGGCCATTGATCCTGAGCTCGTAGGTCTCGCCGCCCACTACAGGAATCAGAGGCCCGAGCGCGCCGGACATGATGAGGTCGCCGGCCTGTAGCGGCCGGCCGACCGCGACCATCTTGCGCGCCAGCCACAGACAGGCGTTCAGCGGATTGCCCAGGCAGGCGGCGCCGGCGCCGGTGCAGACGGGCTCGCCCTTGTGTTCGATGACCATGCCACAGAGCCGGTGGTCGAAGGCGTCCAGCGCCACCGGCCGGCTGCCGAGCACATAGAGGCCCGACGACGCATTGTCGGCGATGGTGTCGACGATAGAGATCTTCCAGTCGGCGATGCGGGAATCGACGATCTCGATGGCCGCCACGGCATAGTCGATGGCGGCAATCACCTCGGCCAGGGTGAGCCGTTCGCCGGCCAGGTCGCGGCCGAGAAAGAACGCGATCTCGCCCTCGATGCGAGGCTGGATGAGGCGCGAGATGGGCACCTCCTCCCCATCCGCATAGGCCATGTCGGCAAACAGCATGCCGTAATCGGGCTGGTGCACGCCGAGCTGGCCCTGCACCGCCTTGGAGGTGACGCCGATCTTGCGCCCGGCGAGCACCCGCCCCGCCGCGATCCAGTGCCGGGTGTTGACCTCCTGGATGGCATAGGCGTCTTCGAGCCCGGCGTCCGGCAGGCCGTCCACCAGGGGCGGGATCGGCGTACCCGTCTCATGGGCCCCGCGCAGGGCCTCGGCGGCGGAAGTAATCTGAGAGTCTTCGAGCGCCACGACGGTCCCCTAGAGTTTGACGCAGATGTTTTTGAGCTCGGTGTAGAATTCCAGGCTGTGTACGCCGCCTTCGCGGCCGATGCCCGATTGCTTCGCACCGCCGAAGGGCGTCCTGAGATCGCGCAGGAACCAGCTATTGACCCAGACGATGCCGACATCCAGTGCTTGCGAGACACGATGGCCGCGCGCCATGTCCCCGGTCCAGACCGAGGCGCAGAGGCCGTAAGGCGTGTCGTTGGCGCGGCCGATGACCTCGCCTTCGTCGCTGAAGGGGGAGATATGGCAGCAGGGCCCGAAAATCTCCTCGCGCAGGATCGGCGAGGCGTCGGGCAGACCGGTCCAGATGGTCGGCTCGACCCAGGCGCCCCCGGCCAAATCGCCCGCCATGTCGGGCACGCCGCCGCCGGTCACCACATTCGCGCCCTCGTCGGCGGCCTTGCGGTAGTAGGAGAGGACCTTGTCCTGATGCTCCTTGGAGATCAGCGGGCCCATGTTTGCCGCCTCATCTTCCGGCGGGCCGAGGCGCAAGGCTTCCGCCCCTTCCTTGAGGCGGGCGACGAAGGCGTCGAAGATCGACTGCTCCACATAGATGCGCTCGGTGCCGAGGCAGACCTGGCCGCAATTGGCGAAGGCCGAGCGCATGGTGCCCTCGATGGCGGCGTCCATGTCGCAGTCAGCGAACACGATCGCCGGGTTCTTGCCGCCGAGCTCGAAGGAGACGTCGCGCACGCCGGTGGCGGCGGCGGCCATGATCGCCTCGCCGGTGCGGGTCTCACCGGTGAAGGTGATGGCGTCGACGCCCGCGTCCTGGGTCAGGAACTGGCCGGCGCTGTCGGGCCCGAAGCCGTGGACGACGTTGTAGACGCCCTTGGGCACCCCGGCGGCGTTCATCACCTCGCCGAGGAGCGCGGTGGTGGTCGGCGTCTCCTCCGACGGCTTGACGACCACCGTATTGCCGCAGGCGAGCGCCGGGCCCACCTTCCACGTCATCAGAAGCAGCGGCAGGTTCCAGGGCGAGATCACGGCGACCACGCCCTTGGGCACGCGCACCGCATAGTTGAGCGCGCCGGTGCCGTCCGGCGTCGGCATCTGAAACGCCTCCGTCGGCACGTTCTTGATGAGATCGGCGAAAATCTTGAAGTTGGCCGCGCCGCGCGGGATGTCGATATGGCTGGCCAGGCTTCTGGGCTTGCCCGTATCGAGGCATTCGGCGGCGAGGAAATCATCGAAGCGCGCCATGATGCCGTCGGCCACGCGGTGCAGGACCTCGGCCCGCTCGGGCACGGACATGCGGCCCCACGGGCCCGCGAGCGCGGCGCGCGCGGCGGCCACAGCCGCTGCCACCTCTTCGCGCCCGCCTTCGTGCACGGTCGAGATCAGCGATCCGTCAACCGGGCTGCGGTTCTCGAAGGTCCTGCCCGTGGCGCCGGCGGTGAAATCGCCGTCGATGAAGTGCCGCACGTCCGCTTCTGCCATCGTCTCTACCCTTGCGTCTCAAATTGCACTGCCGCCGCGCCGGCCTCGGCGCAGGCGATGTCTTCGCTTTCGCTGGCGCCCGAGACGCCGATGGCGCCGATTACCTCACCCTCCGCCGTCAGGGGCACGCCGCCACCGACGAGGGTCAGATGCCCGCCGCCGACCAACCCTTGCGCCACCCGAGGATGCTCGTCGTCGAGCGCCTCACCCAGTGCATGGGTCGCGGTGCCGAAAGCGCAGGCGGTCTCGGCCTTGGCCCGGGCAACATCGGCGCAAGGCCACGGCGCACCGTCCATCCTCAGCGCCACGAGGCCGCGTCCGGCGGCATCGGTGATGCAGACGGCCACCGCATGGCCGCCGGATTCGGCGCGCGACAGCGCGGCCTTCGCCGCCTGCTGCGCAGCGTCAAGAGTCACCGATCGAACCGTGGCGAGAGAGATCGC
>JAKSBY010000132.1 GCA_022360855.1 Sphingomonadales bacterium
AACTCTTCCAGCTCTGGGAGAACACCGCGGCAAAGGCAATGGCGCCCGACAACAGGATACTGATCACAAATGGCCAGATGGTTAGTTCTGCCCGTGTTGCGAACAGACTGATATAACCCTGGGCAATGAAATACCCTAGTGGAAATGCAATGGCATTGGCGATAAGAATTGGTTTGGCGAAATCCAGTAGCAGCATTCGTAGCAGTCGCTTACTGCTGGCGCCCATGACTTTACGAATGCCTACTTCTTTTTGGCGGATGTTAGTAATAAAGGTGGCATTGCCCAATAAACCTATGCTGGCGATAAAAAACCCGGCAATCGAAAGAGCAGTAATCGAAAAACTAACAGTAAGAAAAATGCTGTAGGTCTCATAAAAGATGTTGTCGGTAAATTCCCGCTGCATGGCGACGTCAGGCATGAGCCGGCGCCAGGTTTCATCAATGTGCACCAGGGCTTCGTTCATATTCTCCCGCGATACTTGAATCAGCATATTCTGCGCGCCTTCGGGGCGCAGATGATAAATGTTGCCTTCAACACCAAAATTGCTGAAATCAATCAGGTCGAACCGAGGCCGGTCAGCAGCGCCGACAATCTCCAGCTCCACAAAAATGACGTTATCAATGGTGGGTGGCCCAATTCTCCGGTATATGGCTTCTCCGATAGCCTGATCTGCATTCTCCCAACCCATGGTGCGTGCCGTCTGATCATCAATGATGGCAGCATAGGGTCCAGAGTTTTCCGTGAGCTCAGAAAAATCCGGGAATGCATCGTTGCTACGCTCGCGGGAGAAGTCCCTTCCTCCCCTCAGACGAGTACCGGTAGTGGCGAAGTAGTCGTAGCCTATGTTGTGCCGGGCGATTTCTCCTTCGATCGAGTTTTCATTGGGTTCGCGAAAATAGCTGCTGGATGAGTTACTGATAGCCCAAGGCTGATTACTTGATTGAGTAATGTTCAGTACCCCGGGGTGTTGCTTCAGTTCGTTCTGCAATAGTTCCGGGTCGACGGTGAAATTGCTCACCGCCGTACCTATCATAATGCGCGGGTCTGCTGTGTCCCCATCAAGCTCCGAAGTCATAGCCCGGTTTTGGGCAAACATCACCAGCGCCAGGATCATCAGGGTGCCGGAGATAAAGAACTGGGAACCTACCATTAACGCGCGCATACGGCCGGAGTAGCCGCTTGATCCTTTCGGACGCATCAGGGTCACAAGTGGCACCAGTGCGGTACGAAAAGCAGGATAGGCGCCGGCAATGGCAATAATTGCGGCCATGACCAGCGCCAGGTAAAACCACAGTGCGGGGTCGAGCAGCATGTGTGGTCCGACTCCTACCAGACCTGCCGCATCGAAACTCACCAGGAGGAAAAAGAACAATACCAGAGTCAGGCACATGGCCATGCCGACAAACAGGAAACTTTCAAAACAGTATTGCAGGATGAGGGTGGAGCGCTTCGAACCCAGGATTTTCTGCACGCCAATTTCCTGACTGCGCAGAGAAAGCTGGGCAATCACCAGGTTGGAGTAGTTTAGACAGCCGATTAACAGCACCAGCGCGCCGGCCAGTAACAACACCTCGGTGATGTCGAAGCCACCGGTGACGAAGGCCAGGGTGGAAGTGACCAGCTCATTAACTGGTAGCAAGCCATAGGTCATGTATTCGCGCCGTTCTTCCGGCAGCGTGTTTTGTACAAATTCGTCAAGGCGCGCATTAAA
>JAKSBY010000152.1 GCA_022360855.1 Sphingomonadales bacterium
GCTCTATGGCGAGTTCAAGGCCTTCTTCCCCAACAACGCGGTGGAGTATTTCGTCTCCTATTACGACTACTACCAGCCGGAAGCCTATGTGCCGCGCACCGACACCTATATCGAGAAAGACGCCTCGATCAATCAGCAGATTGACCGCATGCGCCACTCGGCGACCCGCGCGCTCCTGGAGCGCGACGACGTGATCATCGTCGCCTCGGTTTCCTGCATCTACGGCATCGGCGCGGTGGAGACCTATACGGCCATGACCCTGACCCTGAAAGAGGGCCAGGTGATCGACAACCGTGAGCTTCTGCGCCGACTTGTGGCGCTGCAATACCGGCGTAACGATAACAACTTCACCCGCGGCGCCTTTCGCGTGCGGGGCGACGTGGTGGAGGTGCATCCCTCGCATTACGAGGACCGCGCCTGGCGGGTCTCCATGTTCGGCGACGAGATCGAGGCGATCACCGAATTCGACCCGCTGACCGGCGAGAAGACGGCGGCCTTGGAGGCGATCAAGCTCTACCCCAACAGCCATTACGTGACCCCGCGCCCGACCCTGGATCAGGCGGCCAAGAAGATCAAAGCCGAGCTCAAGCTGAGGCTCGACGAGCTGGAGAAGCTCGGCAAGCTTTTGGAGGCGCAGCGGCTGGAGCAGCGCACCACCTTCGACCTGGAGATGATCGAGGCCACCGGGTCGTGCGCCGGCATCGAGAATTATTCGCGCTACCTCACCGGCCGCGAGCCCGGCGAGCCGCCGCCGACCCTGTTCGAATACCTGCCCGACAACGCGCTCTTGTTCGTCGACGAGAGCCACGTCACCGTGCCGCAGATCGGCGGCATGTTCCGGGGCGATTTCCGCCGCAAGTCGGTGCTGGCCGAATACGGCTTCCGGCTGCCCTCGTGTATCGACAACCGGCCCCTCAAATTCGAGGAGTGGGAGGCCATGCGGCCGCAGACCACCTTCGTCTCGGCGACGCCGGGGCCGTGGGAGCTGGCCGAGACAGCGGGCGTCTTCACCGAGCAGGTGATCCGGCCCACGGGCCTGATCGACCCGGAATGCATCATCCGCCCCGTGGAGCATCAGGTGGACGACCTGATGGCCGAATGCCGCGACATGGCGGCCAGGGGCCTGCGCGTGCTGGTCACGACGCTGACCAAGCGCATGGCCGAGGACCTCACCGAATATCTGCACGAGCAGGGCATCCGCGTGCGCTACATGCATTCGGACATCGATACCCTGGAGCGTATCGAGATCGTCCGCGATCTTCGCTTGGGCGCCTTCGACGTCCTGGTCGGCATCAACCTCCTGCGCGAGGGGCTCGACATCCCGGAATGCGGGCTCGTCGCCATCCTCGACGCCGACAAGGAAGGCTTCCTGCGCTCCGAGACCTCGCTGGTCCAGACCATCGGCCGCGCCGCCCGCAATGTCGACGGCCGCGTCATCCTCTATGCCGACCGGATGACCGACAGCCTCAAGAACGCTATCGGCGAGACCGAGCGCCGGCGCGAGAAGCAGCAGGCCTATAACGAGGCCCACGGCATCACCCCGGAATCGGTCAAGAAGAACATCGCCGACATCCTCGACGGCGTGGCCGAGAAGGACTATCTGACCGTGGACACGGGTGAAGACGACCGTGCCCACCATATCGGCCACAATCTGGAAGCCCATCTCGAACACCTCGAAAAGAAGATGAAAGACGCCGCCGCCGACCTGGAATTCGAGGAAGC
>JAKSBY010000001.1 GCA_022360855.1 Sphingomonadales bacterium
CCTAGCGCCTCTGCCTTGTCCATGATGCCGGCGGCGATAGAGGCGGGGCTCGGTACGCTGGGCAAGCATGGTTCTCTGATTAACGAGAAGTACGGATCATCTTTTAGGCTTGCGGCGGTGACGACCGAAATGCCGCTAATAGCCGACGCTCCAAAAGACATCGGAGCAGAGGATTTTTGTCTTAGCTGCCAGGTGTGCACAAATGCATGTCCGCCGCAGGCAATCTCGGATGAAAAGAAAATGGTTCGCGGCATTGAAAAGTACTATGTCGATTTTGATAAATGCATACCCTATTTTGGCGAGACATTTGGATGTGGTATTTGTATTGCTGTTTGCCCTTGGTCGCGACCCGGCAGAGGACCAACTATTTCAGAAAAAATGTTGAAGAGGCGACAGCGTCGACAAACCATACAGGACTAGGGCCTGCTGAGATTCAGGATTCCCATTGAGGATAGAATGTGATTCAAACTCCTAAAAGAGGAGTTTTGAATGGTTCGATTGTGTTTGACGGATGCTCAGTGGGCGAAGATGGCGCCGCATTCATCGAGCGACAGCAGCGTATGCCGGCGGAAGGCCACTATGGCCGCCTCCTCCTCGAGGGACAGGACCATGGAGCGCGGCGTTCTCGGCCCCGTCGGCCGATCCTGAGCTGACTTACGCTTTCTCCACTTGGCCACCGTCTTCGGGTTGATCCCGTAGCGCCTGGCCAGAACCCTCAGGCTCGCTTGACTATCTTGTATTGCCCGACGCACCGCCTCCGTCGTCGTGGCGCGGCCGTGTAGAACTTTTCCCATAACGCATCCTTCCAATCCTGAGATAAGAATGCACCATCAAATGCCGGGACCAAACACCTAGAGCATGAGCAATTTGCCATATCCGGTGATCGGCTGACGCTGTCCGACAGCCGTTATGGCCTCTTTTATCCAAGCGGGAGTGTTGGCTACGACGGGCTTGCCGAAGTCGCGCTCGATCCTGTCGATGACGCTGGTGACGCGCCATTGGTTGTTTGGCAGATAGACTCCGTCAGCCTCCGGGAATTCACTCAGAAGTTCGGCCGCTGCTGCATACCCGGTCTCGGGCGGCAGTTGCCAAACTGCCTCGGAGCTTTCATGCCCCAACCCCAGCCGGCCCACGACATCCATGCCCTGGTCGGTCAGAAAACGTTGGAGCCAGTCGGTCTGGTGGGCGACAAATGGTGTGGCCAAGACGATTCGTTTCACGCCGAGCGTGTTAAAGGCGTTCATAACCGCCTTCACGACGGTCGAGGCCGGGCATCCGGCAATGCTTGAAATTTCCCGCAGCAGCTTCTCTCGGTGTTCGGCCTCCAGATGAGCAAAGAACAGTTCGCCTGTGACCATGAGGAAGTCGAGCCGGTCCCCGGCCAGCTGTTCGAGGTTATCCAGGAACGTGTCGGCCACCTTGGCGAATTCGGAGTCGGAGTAGCGACGCACGGGAAAGCCGTATCCGATCAACTCGAGTTCCGAAGGCAGTATCCGGCGGGCGTCTTCCAGCTTGGCTGGGACGAGATTGGGGGAAAGCAGGCCGATCGTCGTCATAGCGAACCTCTCATGCTCTCCGCGGCGTCGCCGAATCCATATTTATGCCGAATCCATATTTATAAAGACGCGCGCACTGCCCGGACGTACCCATCACGTCACGTCATGGACAAAATTTCTCGCGCCGACGGGTACACGCGGCCGGATGAAGCGTCTTGTCTAGTGAAGGCCGGTTTGTATCGGCGTCCGCGCTGGGGGGCGTGGCGACCGACGAAATGATCGCCTTTACGCCGGACACGATGATCTCGCCCGATGCCATAGAAAATTCTGGAGGGGCGGTCGTCAAGGCTTAGGGAGGACCGAGCCGGCTTCATCCGCGAAGTCAGGGCTCGAAAAAACATGAGGTTCGCGCGATGAACAGTAGCAAGGGTAACAAAATCTCCAGACCAGCAAGCAGGTGTTTTGGGCGTATTCGATGGGCCGCCGGTGCCGCTATGGCGTTGATGGCGACCGAGGCCTGGGCCGTTGCCGATGTACGCGTGGAGGTCGGCGGTGCCGGGCAAGCGGTGGGTAGCGCGGCGGTTACCCTGACGGGGCCGGACGGAACCAGCCAGACGGTCCGTGACGATGACCGCGACGGCGTCGTTGTAATCACACCAAGGGGCGCCGCAGGTCTCTACTCTGTTACGGTAACGCTTGACGGGTCGTCGCAGACGCAACGCGTCAACGTCGGCGAAGAGGGAACGGCGCGGGTCGCCTTCGGTGCGTCCGCCGCGGGCCTTGTCGCCGCCTCGGTGGATGCGGACTCGGCATTCGAGCAGATATTCGTGTACGGCGCCCGCCGCCGGGCGACGCTCGCCATCGAGACGGGCGCCTCGCTGCAGGTGCTGGCCGGTGAAGTTGTCCAGGACATGGCGATCCGGGATGTGGAGCAGTTGACATTCTACGCGCCCGGCACGTCGGTGAACGGCGGTCAGGTCGGTTTTCTCTCAATCCGCGGCGTGGGCAATGATTCCTTCTCGGCGGGAACCGAGGGCAGCAGCGCCTTTTATGTCGACGGTATCTACAGGCCGCGTATCACCTCGGTCCTGACCGATATCGCCGATGTCGAGACGGCGGAAATACTGCGCGGCCCGCAGGGTACGCAGTTCGGCCGAAACTCGCTGGGCGGCGCGATCAACGTCATCACCCGTGGCCCCACCGAAGAATTCGAGGCCGAGGCGGAAGCCTGGGCCGGCAGCTTTGATATGTTCCGTGTTCAGGGGGGCATGAGTGGCGCCCTGGCGCCGGGCCGGATCAACGGCCGGATCTTCGTGGCGAAAGAAGTCCGCGACGGCTTTATCGAGAATGTCTCGCCCGTGGGCGAGGCGCCCGACACCCTCGACAATAAAGACGTGATCACGGTACGCGGCGGTCTGGATTTCATACTTGACGAGAACGTGACCTTCGAACTCCGGGGAGACTGGCTGAAGTCGCGGGATACCGGCCGCGTGCAGCCCATTGTATCCGGCGATCTGCGGCTATTGAACCAGGGCGCCATCATACCGTTTGACGACATCCGCAAAGCGGCGCTGGACCTGGAGCCGTTTCAGGATATCGACGATTGGGGCCTGAGTGGTACGTTCAACATCGACCTCGACGGTCTGGTCGAGGGCCTGACCCTGACCTCGCTGACCTCGTTCCGGGAATTCGACAACCTGTTTCAGCTGGATGGAGACCTGACGCAGCTCAATGTCTCGACGCTGCTTTTCGATATGAGCTCCAACTATCTGCAGCAGGAGTTCCTCTTCAACTACGATTCCGGGGGCAAATGGCAGGGCATTTTCGGCCTCTTCTATTTCCATGAGAAAGCCGATTTCGTTTTCGATATCAATGCCCCTTTCGTCGATAACGTCCCTCCGCCAGCGGTCAACGTGCTTCAGACCGAGGCCATCAAGACCAATGCAATCGCGGCGTTCACCGACTGGACATGGCAGACATCGGAGAAGCTGGCCTTGAACGCGGGCGTCAGGCTCAGTTGGGAGGAAAAGCAGCACGACACGCGGGTGGTGGTTGGCCCCATCGGTGCGCCGTTCGTGTTTAACGACACGGGGCAACTCATCGATACGGAAAACTGGACGGCTTTTACGCCGCGCGTTTCCGTCGAATACACGCCTAATGACGAGCATCTGTTCTACGCGCTGGTATCGCGCGGGTTTACGGCTGGCAACTACTCCATCGGACAGCTCGAACCGGTCAATCCCGAATTCGCGTGGAACTACGAGGTCGGACACAAGGCACAGCTGTTCGACGGCCGGCTTCAGACCAGCATCAGCCTGTTCTGGATGGAGCTGACCGACCTTCAGGTGGAGCTGATCGGCGAGAACGAATTTGACGTTACCACGCCGATGAC
>JAKSBY010000678.1 GCA_022360855.1 Sphingomonadales bacterium
AACACCTGATCCCGGCCCTCCATATTCAGGGCAAAGCGCCATTCCACCTCGTTTTCCATCGTCGCCAGAATGCGCTCGGCGATGGCCTCTTGGAGGAAATCATGAATCTGAACGCGCTTTCTCGCGCCATAAACCTCGGCCAGACGATCGATATTCAGGTCTGGATTGAGCATCGCGCGCCCTATCCCAAAAGCGGCCGCGCGAGCGGCAAGGCGATGTCGGTCCGGAGCCGCGCCTGGCTCGCCCAGTCGAGCGTGCGCGCGATGCTGTCGGCGAAGACGCGCTCGGCCTCGCGCGCCATCTCAGCCTCTCGGGCCGGACTGTAGGGCCGGTCGGCCTGTTTCGAGTCCTGCATGAAGACGGCGCCTTGGACCACCTCGCGCACATCCTTCTCGTCCGCTTCGATTTCGAAGAAGTCGAAGGCGGCGCGCACGGTTTCCTCCGGTCGCGCGCGCAGGACGTCGGCATCCAGGCTCCTGAGCCCGGCATCCGGCCAGCTCTGCAAAGCCTCGACAAACGTCTCCATCTGCTGCCGCCAGACCAGCGCCGCCACTTCGAGGTCGGTAAACAGCATGGCCTGCGGGGCCGGGATATTCGCCACCGCCACCGGGTCCATGCGCAGCGCATTGAACAGCCGGCGCACGAAGATGCGGCCCTCCTCGCCGCGTTTGAGGATCGAAAGCAGCAAGGGCCGCAATTCCGAATACATCAGGAGGACGCGCCCGCCCTGCGCCAGCACCGCGGGCAAAAGACTGTTGGCGAAATTGCTCGGCTTGATCAGCACCCGTTCGCCTTGGGCCAGCGGGCGGCCGAGAAAGGTCAGGACGGCATCGATCAACCCCGCCCTTTCGCCCTCGCCTACGGCCGCGCCCGCCGCGCGCAGGCCGTGCGCCAGCGACACCATGGCGCCAGGCTCCTTCAATGAGAAGCTGGCACCTTCCCGGTGCAAGGCGCGCGCGAGCAAGGTGGAGCGGCAAAAGGACGTGTGGAAGATGAAGCCCGCAGGGTCATACGCCGAGTGCGGGCTTTCGATTGTGGCGAAATCGCCGGCGGTGAGCGTGAAATCCGCGCGGGGGCCGGTGGCCTCGCTCATGCGATGATCCAAGAATGCGCTTTCCTGCAGAAGCGCGCGGGAAGTTTTCACGAAGCTGAAGCCGCAGCCGGCGGGATCGACCGCGTCGAGGAACCATAGAGGATCGTCCAGGACCGTTTCCAAATCGACCGCGCTTTCTTGGCTGCTGTTCACGCCGGCTCCGAAATCCACTTCCCATCCGCACCGCTTTATGATAGCGCTAACATAGCTTCTCTATTTTGGCAATCGGCCACGTCTACTGCGCGGCAACGGCTCGGCAATGGATATCAACATCCACCACTGCACGCAAAATTTCTGGCGGGACGGTTACCTGCATCTGCCCGGCTTTTTCGCGCCGGCGCTGATGGACCGGCTTGACGAACTGATCACCGATTACTTCGGCGCCGAGCCCGCGTTCTGGCACACGGACGAGTTCCTGTCGGCGTCGCAGACCGAGGTCGTGCCGTGGTTCCCGCAAAATGAAGGCGTCGCGACATTCGACGAGATCGATGCGGACCCGCGCTTCTACGGGCTGACCGAAGCGATTCTCGGCCAGGGCTGGACGCGGCACTACTGCATGGTGATGTTCTCCAAAAAAGGCACCGTTGGCCAGGCGTGGCATCAGGACTGCCCGCCCGAGGATGCGGCGGCGCATAACCTGAACCGGCTGGTCTATACATCGGACATCACCGACGCGATCGGCGGCCAGGTGGTGCTGGTGCCGGGCTCGCACCGGGCCGGGCTCTTGCCGCCCGGCGACCCGCATGCGGATCTGGCGGGCCAGCGCGTCCTGACGCCGGCGAAGGGCGACCTCGTCTTCCTGCACGGGCACACCTGGCACCGCGTGCTGCCGATCAGAGAGAAGTACCGCTTCTCGACCAATTATCGCGCCGCGCCAAAGGGCACGCCCGACGACATCACCGACGTCTGCGTCTACCGCAACATGCGCTACCGCTTCTCCACCGAGCAGATCATCGAGGAGCGCACGCCGGCGGCCTGATCGTCCTGCCCGTGGTCAGATGCGCGCTTTGATGCGCGCGACATGCTCCTGGAACTTCAGGCTGTCTGCGAGCGAAACGACATCCGACTGCCGCTTGCCGGCCAGAAGATCGTCGCCGACCGCCACCGCCTCGAAGCTGAAGCCCTGATCGGCTCTGCCGTCGGTAAAGTCATCGATGCGTTCGTCGAGCCGGTA
>JAKSBY010000738.1 GCA_022360855.1 Sphingomonadales bacterium
ATCGGGCGGCGGTATCTGGCTCTACGTCAAATTGGTCCTTGTCGCCGGTATGACCTGGTTCCACATGCTTCTGGCGCGCTGGCGGCGCGGCTTTGTCGAGGGCGCCAACGGCCATACGGAGAAATTCTACCGCACGGTGAACGAGGTGCCGACGATCCTGATGATCGTCATCGTCATCATGGCGATCGTCAAACCGATCTAAAGTGGGCCGGTCTAAAAAAACGCGCAACTCTCTGTTTTTCTTGACATCTGGTTTTTCGATGGTAGCGTCTGGGCTCTTGGGACGCGGCGCGCGTCCCTTGCCATGATTTCCAAAAATCTATGCTGACAGGGGCCGACCGCCCCCCTCCTTATAGACGATTCACCGTTGAAATCAGCGCCCGCCGCTCCCAATTGCCGTTAGATATCCATTCTGGATTAGACCAATGCATCTACAGGACCTGAAGGCCAAATCCCCGGCCGAGCTCGTCGAACTCGCCGAGGAACACGGCGTCGAAAACGCCTCCAACATGCGTAAGCAGGACATGATGTTTGCCATTCTCAAGCATCTGGCCGAGACCGATGTTGAGATTCAAGGCGGCGGCGTCATCGAAATCCTGCAGGACGGCTTCGGCTTCCTGCGTTCGCCCGAGGCGAACTACCTGCCGGGGCCGGACGATATCTATGTCAGCCCGAGCCAGATCCGCCGCTTCGGGCTCAGGACCGGCGATTCGGTGGACGGCCAGATCCGCGCGCCCAAGGACGGCGAGCGGTATTTCGCGCTCCTCAAGGTCGACAAGATCAATTTCGAGGAGCCGGAGAAGGCGCGCCACAAGGTCCATTTCGACAATCTGACGCCGCTCTATCCGGACCGCCGGCTGAAGCTCGATCCGGGCGATCCGACGATCAAGGACCGGTCGGCCCGGGTGATCGACCTGGTCGCGCCCATCGGCTGCGGCCAGCGTGCGCTGATCGTCGCGCCGCCCCGGACCGGTAAGACCATGCTCCTGCAGAACATCGCCCAGTCGATCACCCTCAATCACCCCGAGGTGTTCCTCATCGTGCTCCTGATCGACGAACGGCCCGAGGAAGTCACCGACATGCAGCGCTCGGTCAAGGGTGAAGTCGTCTCGTCCACCTTCGACGAGCCGGCCTCGCGGCATGTGCAGGTGGCCGAGATGGTCATCGAAAAGGCCAAGCGCCTGGTCGAGCACAAGCGCGACGTGGTGATTCTACTCGATTCGATTACCCGACTGGCGCGCGCCTACAATACCGTCGTCCCGTCCTCGGGCAAGGTCTTGACCGGCGGTGTCGACGCCAACGCCCTGCAGCGGCCGAAGCGCTTCTTCGGCGCGGCGCGCAACATCGAGGAAGGCGGCTCGCTCTCCATCATCGCCACCG
The DNA here is from genome assembly GCA_022360855.1 of Sphingomonadales bacterium. Lineage (GTDB taxonomy): Bacteria > Pseudomonadota > Alphaproteobacteria > Sphingomonadales > JAKSBY01 > JAKSBY01. The sequence goes on from JAKSBY010000738.1 coordinate 1,381, forward strand.
CGCTGATCGATACGGGCAGCCGCATGGACGAGGTGATCTTCGAAGAGTTCAAGGGCACAGGCAACTCGGAAATCATCCTCGACCGCAAAATAATGGACAAGCGCGTCTTCCCCTGTATCGACGTCACCAAATCCGGCACCCGCAAGGAAGAGCTGCTGGTCGAGCAGGGAACGCTCTCCAAGATGTGGATCCTGCGCCGCATCCTCATGCCCATGGGCGTGGTAGATGCCATCGAGTTCCTGCTCGACAAGCTCAAGGACACCAAGTCCAACGAGGACTTCTTCGAGAGCATGAATAACTAGGCGGATGCCGCTTCGTTGAAACAGCTCTCCGTCATTGCGAGGAGCGCCAGCGACGCGGCAATCTCGTGACCTGTCCCCGTCATTCCCGCGCACGCGGGAATCCATGTCAAAGCCGTTCTGGATGCCCGTTTTCACGGGCATGACAGGAGGAGCGGATCTTCGACCATGAGATTGCTTCGCTCCGCTCGCAATGACGAATCCAATCTGACTGTAATCCGTCTCCTCGCTATGTCGCTACGGCAGCAGAACCGTCGAGCCCGTCGTGCGGCGCGCTTCGAGCGCGCGGTGAGCTTCCGCCGTATCCTTGAGCGCAAAGGTCTGGCCGATTTCGATCTTCACCTTGCCTGACGTCACGACGTCGAACAGGGCGCGGGTGCCGGCGGCGAAATCCTCCGGCGTTGCGTAGTAGTGAAACAGGGTCGGCCGGGTGACGTAGAGCGAGCCCTTGGCCGCGAAGATGCCGAGGTCGACGTCGGTCACCGGGCCCGACGCGTTTCCGAAAGAGACCAGCATGCCGCGGGGCTTGAGCGAATCCAGCGAGGCCTCGAAGGTCGAGGCGCCCACGGAATCGAACACCACGGGCACGCCGGCGCCGCCGGTGATCTCGCGCACCCGAGCCGCCACGTCTTCGCTGCGATAGAGGAACGTGTGGTCGCAGCCATGGGCGCGGGCCAGCGCGGCCTTTTCCTCGGAGCCGACGGTGCCGATCACGGTCGCGCCGATCGCCTTCAGCCACTGGCAGGCGATCAGGCCGACGCCGCCGGCCGCGGCATGGAACAGGACGGTGTCGCCGGCCTGGACCGGATAGCTGCGGCGGATCAGATATTCGACGGTGCAGCCCTTCAGCATCATCGCCGCCGCCGTGACGTCATCGATGGTCTCGGGCAGCTTGGCGAGCTGGTCGGCCGGCATCAGCCGCGCCTCGGCATAGGCGCCGAGAGGCCCGGAGGGATAGGCGACCCGGTCGCCCGCCTCAAGAGCGCTGACCTCCGGGCCGACCGCCTCGACCACCCCGGCGGCCTCCAGGCCCAATATGGCTGGAAAGGGCACGGGATAAAGCCCGGTCCGCTGATAAATGTCGATGAAGTTGAGTCCGATAGCGGTTTGGCGGAGACGTACTTCGCCCGCGCCTGGCTCACCGACTTCGACCTCCTCCCATTTGAATTTCTCGGGCCCGCCGGCCTCGTATTGACGGATCGCGTGCACCATTGCGGAAAACTCCAACCGTGTCAGTTCAGATCATCAACGCGCCTTCGAGGCGCAAGAGTGCGGCCTTGGTCTCGACGCCGCCATCGGCGGAAAAGCCGCCGAGGCCGTCGGCGGCCAGAACGCGGTGGCAGGGGATCAGGATCGGGATCGGATTGGACCCGCAGGCCTGGCCGACCGCCTGGGCCGAGATGCCGACCTCCCGGGCGATGTCGCCGTAAGTGCGGCTCGCGCCATAAGGGATGGCGCGCATGGCGTCCCAGACCTGCTGTTCCGACGGGCTGCCGGCCGGTGCCAGCGGCAGGTCGAAGCCGCGGCGCTCGCCGTCGAAATAGGCCTCAAGCTGCGCTTTCGCCGCCTTGAGCAGAGGAGTTTCGGCCTGTTCCGCGCCCCAGCCCCAGTCGACGGCGACGATGGCGCCGTCTTCTTCCGAGATAGCGAGATCGCCGATCGGGCTGTGCATGGAAAGCTGCGGCATGGCGGTCAGACCCCTTCGCTGCCGCTGCGTGCCACCATAAGAGTCGTCTTAAACGACTCCCGGTCCGTTTGCGGCAGAGAGCAGGCCATGCCATGACAGACATAGGCGGCAGTCTCGCCGTTAACAGGTCCCTTGCCGGCCGCCGGATGCGCGGCGGAGAGGGCGGCGGAATCGGCGCTGGGGAACAGGACCCCGTTGGGCAGGGAGATTGCCTTGACCGTGGCGATGAAGCCGTCTCGCTCGGGGCCGGCGATCACGACCTGAACCGCGTTTTCGGCGAAATCGAAAGCGTTGAGATAGGTGATCAGGCCGAAGAGATTGCGCGCCAGACCTCCGGAGAAGGCGGTGAGCGCCGCCTCGGCGCGGTCGCGGTAGGTGGCCTCGCCGGTCAGGTAAGCGAGCCGCGCCAGGTTCTCGATCATGGTGCCATTGGCGGAAGGCGTGGCGCTGTCCTGTGCGTGTTTGGCGCGGATGATCAGTGCCTCGGCGTCGTCCGCGGTCAGGTAGTAGCCGCTGGCGCTCTGAAAGTGGGCCTCCACGGCCTCGGCCCAGGACTTGGCCTGGTCGAGATACTCCGGCTCTCCTCCGCCGGTCTCGTAGAGCGCCAGCGCCGCGCGGATCATCTGCGCGTAATCGTCCAGCATGCCGGTGTGCTGGACCTTGCCGGCGCGCGCCGTGTGCATCAGCCGCCCGTCTTCGGTCGTCATCGCCGACGTTACGAAGTCATAGGCCGCGACCGCCGCCTTGCGCCAGTCCGGCCGGTCGAAGACGAAGGCGGCATCGGCCAGAGCGGCGATCATCAGCCCGTTCCAGTCGGCGAGCACCTTGTCGTCCCACAAGGGCTTGATGCGGGTCTCGCGCACGGCAAACAGCTTGGCGCGGTCTTCGGCGCGCGCGCTTTCCTCGGCTTCGGGAAGCGGTTCCATCGTCCCGAGGCGATTGAGAATGGTGACGCCTTCCCAATTGCCGTGGGCGCTAACGTCGTAGACCGCGCCGAAGGCGGCGGCCCGGTCGCCGAGGATCTCTTCGATCTCCGCCTGCGACCAGGTGTAGAATTTGCCCTCGACGCCTTCGGAATCCGCGTCCTGCGCGGCCGCGAAGCCGCCGCCCTCGGCAACCATCTCCCGCAGCACCCAATCCACGGTCTCTTCGATCCTCTGGCGGTAGAGCGCCGCGCCCGTCTCCTGCCAGGCCAGGGTCAGGAGCCGGACGAGCTGGGCGTTGTCGTAGAGCATCTTCTCGAAATGCGGCGCCAGCCAGCGCGCGTCAGTGGAGTAGCGCGCGAAGCCGCCGCCGAGATGGTCGTAGATGCCGCCCTGGCAAATATTATCGAGAGTGACGGTTACCGCGTCGCGATAGGGCGCCTCGCCGGTTCTAAGATACGCCCGCCAGAGCAGCTCGAAGAGCCCGCATTGCGGGAATTTGGGCGCGCCCTGAAGGCCGCCGCGGTCCAGGTCCATATGACCGAGGAAGCTTTCGGCCGCCTTGTCGAGCACCGCCGCTAGCGGCCGTCCGCTGCCGCCGTCGGCCTGCAGGCCCTTGAGGCCGTCCAAGAGCCCGGCGCGGTTTTTCTCCAGGAGTTCCTTGTCACCGTGGAAAACCTCGGAAATTCGTTGCAAGACCGTAACGAAACCGGGCCGACCATAGCGCGGCTCGGGCGGAAAGTAAGTGCCGCCCCAGAACGGCTCGCCGTCCGGCGTCAGGAACATGGTCAGGGGCCAGCCGCCCTGCTGCCCGAGCAAAGCGAGCGCGTTCTGATAGATGGAATCGATATCCGGCCGCTCCTCGCGGTCGACCTTGATGTTGACGAACAGCTCGTTCATCACGTCGGCGATCGTGTCCGTCTCGAAGCTCTCATGGGCCATCACATGGCACCAGTGACACGCCGCATAGCCGACCGAGAGCAGGATGGGCTTGCCGCTCTGTTTGGCTTCGGCCAGCGCCGCCGGCCCCCAGGGCCGCCAGTGCACCGGATTGTCCTTATGCTGCAAGAGGTAAGGGCTGGTTTCACCGGCCAGGAGGTTTTCGGTCACGGCAACACCGCGTTTCGGGATTGTGGGAGACTGAGCGTCTCCCTAAGCTAGGCATCGGCGCAGGCGAAGACAAGGGACGCGGACATGAAAGTGACCATCAACATCAATTGCACCCCGACCGAGGCGCGCGAGTTCTTCGGCATGCCCGATGTAACGCCGCTGCACGAAGCCGCCATGGAAAAGATGCGAGGCTATATGGAGTCCGGCATGGAGGCCCAGGAGATCGAAAATCTCATGAAAATGTGGATGACCGGCGCGGCCACCGGGATCGGCGAATTGCAGAAGGCGTTCTGGGGCACCTTGAGCCAGTCCGCCGGGAAAAAGTCCTGAGGGCGCCGCACCGCCGGATATGACCGACACGATCTTTGCGCTGTCGACCGCGCGCGGCCGGGCCGGCGTGGCGGTCTTCCGGCTGTCCGGGCCACAAGCCGGGGCGACCGTGGAGCGGCTCACCGGGCGTGCTCCGCCGCCGCCGCGCCGGGCCGCGCTCCGTGCCTTCCAGGA
>JAKSBY010000369.1 GCA_022360855.1 Sphingomonadales bacterium
GCGGCCCTGAAATTGGCGGCAGATTCCGACGTTTTGATCCACAATTTCCGGCCCCGGGCCATGGCTAAGCTAGGCCTCGATTACGAGGCGGTGAAGGCGGCCAATCCCGACATCATCTATTGCGCCACCTATGGCTACGGCAAGGCCGGGCCCTATGGCGATCGGGGCGCGCTCGACGATTCGATCCAGGCGGCATCCGGCATCGCCATGCTGATGAAGATGGTGGAGGGCGAGCCCCGCTACCTGCCGACCATCATCGCCGACAAGACGACGGCCATGGCGGTGGTCAATGCCGTACTGGCCGCGCTCTTCCACCGCGAACGCACGGGCCGCGGCCAGGAGATCGAGGTGCCCATGTTCGAGACCATGGTGTCTTACGTGATGGCCGAGCACCTCTGGGGCTTCACTTTCGAGCCGCCTTTGGGGCCCGCCGGCTATACGCGGATCATGAGCCTCCATCGCCGGCCTTACAAGACCAAGGACGGCTATCTCGCCGTCCTGCCCTATTGGGACAATCACTGGCGCAGCTTCTGCGAGATCGCCGGCCGGCCCGACATGGTCGCGGACGCGCGGTTCAAGGACATGAAGACGCGGCTCGCCAATATCGACGTCACCTATGAGGAGACGGGCAAGGTGCTCGCCACCAAAACCACGGCGGAATGGCTCGCGCTGCTCGCGCCCACCAACGTGCCGCATATGGTGGTCAACACGCCGGACGATCTGATCACCGACCCGCATCTGGGCGCCATCGGCTTCTGGCAGACCTTCGAGCACCCGACGGAGGGCACCATAAGGCTGTCACGGCCGGCCACGACGTTCTCCGAGTCGCCGCAATCGATCCGCGCCCTGCCGCCGCGCCTCGGCGAGCATTCGGTCGCCATCCTCGAGGAAGCGGGCTACGGCGCGGACGAGATCGAACGGCTGATCGCCGACGGCATCACCAGCACACCGCAAGACTGAACAACGAAGAAAGGGCCCGATATGGCAAACCGCGTACAAGACGAAAAACCGGCCTGGAGCGACGAGATCAAGGCCTGGATGAAAGAAAACATCGCCGAGCAGGACGAACGCTACCAGGCCATCGTCAAGGAGATGGAGGAACTCAATCCGGACCGCCAGGACTGGTACGCCAGGTTCCTAGAGATCTGCCGCACCAAGGGCTTCAACATGAACGGCGACATGCGCCGCGCCATCCCCGACGAAGAAATCCCCGAACGCCCGGACCGGCCCGACGCCGACCGCGTCGTCTGGTAGCCGCTTTTTTCAGATCTTAAGGAGTCGCCAAGATGGCCCGCCCCCATATCGAACCCTTCGTTGAACTGAACGACGATTACAAAGCCTTCACCCTGCCCGGCTTTTCCGGCGGCAGTCACTACAAGGTGCTGTCGCTGGATACCGACTGCGGCGCCTGCACGCTGAAAGTCCGCTTCGATGGCGGCTATGTCAGGAAGCCCGGCATGAGCTATTCCGACATGGAGCTGTTCATCCTGAACGGCGCCATGAAGGTTGGCGATCAAACGATCGTCGAAGGCCACTACCTCTTCGTGCCCGCCGGCCATGCCCTGCCCGCGATCAGCGTCGATCAGGGCTGCGAGGCATTGGTCATGTATAACGATTCCGAGCCCAGCTTCGTCGAATCCGACGCCCATCACGCGCTGGCGCTCTCCGCCGGCTACATCTCGGTCAACGCCTATGAGGACGCGCCCTGGGCACCGGGCAATCTGGTGACGCCGTCGGTGGCGTCCGGCTGCCTGATCAAAGTGCTGCGCTACGACGTGCTGACCGAGGCGATCACCTTCCTCTACTGTATGACGCCGGAATTCATGCAGGACAACATCTCCTACCACGACTGCGCCGAGGAGAGTTATCACATCTGGGGCGAGTCCTGGATGATGCAGTTCGGCAACCTGCCCACCGGCGGCTATTTCTGGCGCCCGCCCTACATCAACCACGGCGCGTTCCGCTGCAAGCTCGGCACCATCGCCTTCGGGCGCACCGATTCCAAGCTGCACAACTACTTCCACTTCAACCCGTGGACCAACCCGGACGAGAACAAGCTCAGAGCGGCCGCGCATCTCTACCGCCAGCGCCCGCAGCTCTATCAATGGACCGCGTCCGACGGCCACAACCACCCGCACGGGCCCTCGGATTTCGAGCACCCGCACTATCACGACGACCCGCAGGTCAAGCTGATCCACAAACACGGCCACACCGACCCGCACAGCCACAGCCACGACTGAACCCCCTCACCCAGCTCCGGCTAAGGCTCAGCCTGCGGCTTCGCCAAGCCTCCACATCCCTCTCCCCCAAGCTTGGGGGGGAGGGTAGGGTGAGGGGGTTGTCCGGCTCATCCGACGGCACCCCGCCAGGCCATTGCGCAACCGGCCGGATTAGCGCCATCATAAGCTCCTTCTTGGGAAGGAGGCCCGATGGCGCTGATCTGCGAGACCTGCATCGCGCGCGCGAGCGATCTCTGCGGCGCCTTTGCCGGCGGCGAGATCGCCGTCTTGGACGCCATCGCCGTCCGCCTCAGGGTCGAGGCTGGCGGCTATCTGTTTCACGAAGAAGCCTCTGCCGACTTCGTCTACAACATCTCGTCGGGCATGGGGCTTTTGGAGCGGCTGGCGAGCGACGGCCGGCGGCAGATCATGTCTTTCACCCAGCCGGGCGATTTTATCGGCCTGAGCCCGACACCGGTCTACCGCATCTCCGCCCAGGCGCTGACGGAGATGACCGCCTGCCGCTGGCGGATCGGTGACCTGGAAGCGCTGTTCGGCGAACACCCTGAGCTGGAGCGACGACTGCGCCTCATCGCCAACCGGGTACTGGCTACGACGCTGGATCAGGTCTTCGTGCTCGGCCGCCGGAACGCCAACGAAAAGCTGGCCTATCTGCTGCTCTATCTGGCGGAGCGCCAGGCCAGGATCTTCGGCCCGTCCGACGAGGTCTGGCTGCCCATGACCCGCGGCGACATCGCCGACTATCTCGGCGTCACGGTAGAGACCGCGAGCCGCACCTTCGGCGTGCTGAGGCGGAAGGGACTGATCGCGCTCCCCGCCGCCGACCGGGTGGTACTGGCCGACCGCGCCAGCCTCGCGGAACTGGCGGACCGGGAACCATGACATAGCGCAAGGTATGGCCGGGGCGTGGCCCTATACTCCGATCGCGACCCGTAGGAGAGCACCATGTCAGAGCTGAAAGCCGCCCTGCCGCTCCTGGCCCGCCACGAAGGCGTGTGGGACGGCCACTACCGCACCTATGACGCCGAGGGAAACAAGATCGACGAGCATGCCTCGCGCCTGGTCTGCCGTTTTCCGGATTCAGGGCCGGTGCCCTATCACCAGACCAATCACTACACATGGGCCGACGGCCGTACCGAGGTGCGCGACTTCCCCGGCGAGGTGCGCGACGGCCGGCTGTGGTTCGTCAACGACCTGATCGACGGCTGGGCGGCGGAGGTGCCGCTGGACGAGCACAACCGCACGATGATGCTGCATTGGACGCGCCGCGGCGAGCCGGGCACCTATCTCTACGAGATGATCCAGATATCCGACTGCGGGCGCTACCGCAGCCGCGTGTGGCAGTGGATCAAGGACGGCAAGACGTTTCGCCGCACCCTGATCGACGAGGAAAAAGTCTCGGATAGCTGGGAAGGCTATTGAGGCGTTTGTGTTTCATGTGACCAGTCATTGCGAGCGAAGCGAAGCAATCCAGGAATCGTGGGGCTCCGAGAGGCCTAGATTGCCGCGTCGCTGCCGCTCCTCGCAATGACGCACCGCAGTTCGACAATACCGTAAGACGCGCTAAAACGGCTGGGTCACGCCCAGGAACCCATTGGCAAGCACCAGCCCCCAGAGCAGCAGCGCCTGGCGCGCCGCCGTCTTCCGGGCGCCGCCGATGATCGCCTCGGTCTCCGGCGTGGAGCCCTCCTCGGAAAGACGCCCGAAGCCGACCACCCATTTGGCCACGGCGCCCCGAAGTAGGAGGCCCAGGATGATGATGCCGGCAAAAAGCAGCAGCTTGACCGCCAGCCAGTTGGCGAAGATCGGTGAACCGGTGGCGAGCGACAGGATGCCGAGCGCGATCAGGGCGCCGAGCACGAGATAGCGGGTCCAGAGATCGAGCTTCGGAAGCGGGCTCCCTTCCAGCTTGCCTTCGGAGAGCGACACTACCCAGGTCAAGGCGAGCCAGGCGACGGTACTCGCCCAGATGACGGCAAGAGCCCAGCCGGGCAACGCGACGAGTCCGATATTGACGGCCATGTGGAAGCCCACCGGCAGCATCAGCACGAGTGCGGTGCGCGGCGCCATATCGAGGATCATCAGGAGCTTCATGAAGCGCATGCGCTCGTCGAACGGCAGCGCCGGATCGGCGACCCGGTTGGCGGCGAGGAAGACCCCGAGATCGCCGCCGAGCCAGTAGCTCATCAGCACGATATGGATGAAGACGAGGATGGAATGCGTGTCGATCATATGCCTTGTTCCTTGCTCATCTTCGGCCCACCGTTCGGGCTGAGCTTGTCGAAGCCCGGGCAGCCGCGCGCCCTTCGACTTCGCTCGGGACGACCGGATTTTCAGATTCTTCGTCCCTTGATCAGCCGGGCGATGGTCTCCTCCTGAGCGGACTTGAAGTGGGCGCGGTCGGGCACGGTGACGCTGCCGCTCTTATCGAGGAGCGCATTGGCCGGCTGGCTGCCGAGGCTTGCGTAGGTCTCGGCGAAGAGCTCGAAGCGCTGGCGCGCCAGCAGATTCATCATGCCGGGGCGGCGACGATACGTCCGCAGCGCGTGCAGATCGACGAGGCCGTAGGCGGTGATGGTCTCGCCATGGCCCGCCTCCGCAAGCGCGATGCCGCGGTGGTCGATGAGGATCGAATTGCCGTCCGTGGACGCGGCGGGTAGCACGTGGCCGCGGATGGTGCCCGAATTGGCCGACACCACAAACGCCATATTCTCCACCGCACGGGCGAATTTGGCGGTGCGCTTCGGCGTTGCCATGGGGCCGCCGATCTCGCTCGAAGAGTGGAGGAAGATCTCGGCGCCGCGCACCGCAAGGCAGCGGGCGATCTCCGGGTAGAGGATCTCCTCGGACGCGATGGCCGCAAGCCGGCCGATTTCGGTCTCGGCCACCGGGAACACGCCGTCGAGCCCGTAGATATCCAGATATTTATCCCACACATCGTGCGGGGTCGGCGCATACATGGAGTTGAGCCGGCGGTAGCGCAGGACGACCGCGCCAGCCGGATCGATGACGAAGCTCGTCTGGAAATAAAGCTCCGGGAAGTGGGGGTCGGTCTCGTAGGCGTTGCCGGCGAGGAAGACGCCCGTGTCCTGCGCGACCGTGCCGAGCGCGGCGTATTCCGGCCCGTCCATCGCCAGCGCCGCCTTATCGGCCCAGCCCGGGATGGTCTCGCCCAGGGGATAGGCGGTGAGGAAATATTCCGGCAAAACCACCAGCCTGAGATCGGGCCCGATAAAGGCCTTGGCCGCTGCGATCTCGGTTCCGATGCGCGCGATGGCGGCCATCATCTGCGCTCTTGCGGCAGCCTTGTCCGAGCAGTCGTTGATGGCGTCGCAGGCGGTCTGCAGCGCCACCGCCATATAGGTGGGCCCGAGAGCGGGTTCGGTTGTCATCGCGCGCTTCCCCTTCCGGCCGTCATAATGGATTGTGGCGGCCGTACAATAAAGTATAAAGATACATCAATATTACATTTAACGGCTCCTAAGAGGATAGACGGAGATGGCGGACGAAACCAATCTGGAAGTGCGGTTGAAGCGGCGCCCGGGGGGCGTGCCGGTGGCGGAGGATTTCGACGTCGTGGAGGGCCCCGTACCGGTGCCGGGCGCCGGCGACATGCTGTGCCGCGCGCGTTACCTGTCGCTCGACCCGTATATGCGCGGACAGATCTCCGGCCGGCATCTCTCCGGCGCGGTCGAGGTCGGCGATCTCATGCGGGGCGAGGTGATCTCCGACGTCGTGACGTCAAATGCCGGGCGCTTCGATGTCGGCGACCGCATCGCCTTCCGAGGCCACTGGCAGAGCTGGCAGGTGACCGACGGCGCCGAGGCCCGGCTGGTGGACCCCGCCATTGATCCTCCGTCCTTGGCGCTCGGCATCCTCGGCATGCCCGGGCTCACGGCTTATGCCGGCTTCCTCCATCTCGCGGAGCCGAAAGCGGGCGACGTGGTCGTGGTCTCCGCCGCCTCCGGGCCCGTCGGCTCCATGGTCGGCCAGATCGCCAGGATCAAGGGCTGCCGAGTCGTCGGCATCGCGGGAGGCCCGGAAAAATGCCGCTGGGTGACCGAGGAGGCGGGGTTCGACGCCTGCATCGATTACAAGGCCGAAGAGCTCGGGCCGGCTATCGAACGGGAGTGCCCGAACGGCGTCGACATCTATTTCGACAATGTCGGCGGCGACGTGCTCGATGCCGTGATGTGGCGGCTCGCGCTTGGCGCACGCGTCGTCCTGTGCGGCCTGATGGCCCAATACAACACCGACGAGATCCCGCCAGGCCCCAACCCGGCGACCATCATCAAGGCCCGCGCCACGGTGCGCGGCCTCGTCGTCTACGATCACGAGGACAAGCGGGCGGACTTCACCCGCGACGCGCTTGCCTGGCTCGCCGCCGGCAAGCTCCACTACCGGGAAGACGTGACCGAGGGCCTCGAGAACGCGCCCGCCGCCTTCGCCCGGCTCATGGCCGGCCGGAATTTCGGCAAGATGGTCGTGAAGATTTAGTGTGTGAGGGGGCTAGCCGAGCCCGAGCGCGCCGGGGTTCATCAGGCCCTTGGGGTCGACGACCTGTTTGAGCGCCTTGACCAAGGCATAGCTTTCCGGTGCGAGCCCGTCCTTATAGCGATAGAACTTGCCGATCTGGAAGTGGACGGCGCCTTGCTCCATCAGCAGTGTCGCCAGCGCCGATTTCAGCTCGTCGACCGCCTGCCGAGCAGCAAGATTCTCGTCCCGCTGCGTGACCTTTTTGAGCACGTGATCTTCCACATGCCGGTGATGGAAGCCCATCAGTGCGTCGGGCCAGAAGAAGACCGGTTCGATGATCATCGCCGATTGCCCCACATTGGCGAAGAGGTAACCGGTCTCGATGCCGTGGGTCTCCATCGCCGATTTGTTGGCTGCGAACAGCGCCTCGACGGCGGCGGTCACCTGCGCCACCCTGGAGTAAGGCACGATGCCGTGCACCGGCACCCAGCGCTCGCCGTCCGGCCCGATCATGTTGTTCAAGGGCGTGAACGGGTTGGCCGAGATGATCTTGGGGATGGAATTCTCGATCTCCTCGCCGCCCGCCGCGCACGCGACCTGATTGATCTCGGCAAGTGCCGCGTCGGCCGCCGCGGCGGATTTGTGCTCGGTGATGACGTGGCAGGAAAACGCCACGTCCTTCATATAGCCGCGCCCGGCCACGGCGAGCTTGGCGCCTTCCTTGAGCGCAGCCCTCACCGAGCCCGCCGCCTTCATCACCCCGGCCAGCGACTTGACGTCCTTCATCAGGCTCTCGCGCTTCATGCGCTGAGCCTGCAGGAAGGGATCGAAGCCAAAGCATTCGGAGGCGAGGCCGCGCCGGCCAATCTCCGCCATGGCCGCCGCCATCTTTTCGTAGGTTGCGAAGTTAAACGATGCGAACCGCTTCTCCGGCGGGTCGGCGATCAGTTTCAATGTCGCCACCGCCTTGATGCCGAGCGCGCCGGCATCGGCGGTGAAGAGCCCGGTCAGGTCCGGGCCATAATGGCGGAAGAAGGGCGTACCGCCCCGGACCGCGCCGGAGCCGGTGGTGACCGCCCGGCCGTCCGCCAGCACGACCTCGAGGCCGATAACGCTGTCCGCCGCGCTGCCATACTGGCCGGTTCCGAAAAAGGCCGCGTTCTGCGACAGGCCGCCGCCGACGGTGGCGTGGATGCCCGAGAGCGAGCCCCAGAA
>JAKSBY010000287.1 GCA_022360855.1 Sphingomonadales bacterium
CGACTACCACATCCTGTTCCACCTGCGCGGCGGCAAGACGTATCTCAACAAGCTGCCGCACCGCTGCCCCAGGCTCGGCTTCGAGGAGGCGTTCTCCTACAGGCTCTCCATCCCCGAGCTCTGCAACGTCGACATCATCACCGTCATCAACCGCGGCGGCGGCCCCACCCTCGGCCCCTCCTGCGGCCTCGGCAAGTTCGAGCTCCTGGAGGAGAAGCCGAAAGACGAGACCGGCGCGGAGTAGGGGGTCGCTTACGCGTGCTCGGGCACGCGGTCGTAGTCCTTCGCATGCTCGGCCCGGGCCTTGGACAGCTCATGCGCCGACTGCATGTTCAGCCACATCTCGGGCGAGGTGCGGAAATACTTCCCCAGCCGGATCGCCGTATCCGCGGAGATGCCGCGGCGGGTGCGCAAAATGTCGTTGATGCGGTTGTGCGGCACGCCGATCGCGTCCGCCAGCGCCCGGCCGCTCATGTCGAGCGGCTCCAGAAACTCTTCGCGCAGCATTTCGCCGGGATGGGGTTTGATGCGCATGCCCTCTGTCCTCAATGATAGTCCACGATTTCCACGTCTCCCGCGGCGCCGTCGATCCATTTGAAGCAGACGCGCCACTGGCTGTTGATGCGGATGCTGTACTGGCCGGCACGGTCGCCGCGCAGCTTCTCCAGCCGGTTGCCGGGCGGGTTGCGCAGGTCTTCGAGCCGCGTCGCCGTCTCCAGGAAGAACAGCTTGCGCACCGCCGCCTCCTCGAACGCCCGCCACTGACGGGGCACCCGCCCCTCTTCATAGAACAGCCGCGTCCGCCGGTCCCGGAAGCTCCGTATCATGGCCTATGATACGGTACGTACCATGTACCGGTCAAGGCGATTGCGATGCTTCAGCCGGCATTTCCCGATGGCTAAAGATCTAGTGGACTACGATAGCAGCGAAAATCGACGTACATACCTCGTTTTATGGCGCCTTCACACTCCAACCACATATCAACGTTTTTCACAGTTGACCCCTTGACGACGTTCCTCATAGTACATTGATTGAATTGGGGGAGGGCCATGAACGCTAAAGTTGATAGGGTAATCGACAAGCTGTCGTTGCCTTCCTTGCTTGCGGCATATTTGATTTGGATTATACTATTTTCATTCTTGTATTGGTTCATCCCATTAGTTGACGAAAACTCATCAATTTCATCGTTGCTAGATGCCGACTCTAGCGGATTCTTAAGGCCGCTATTTTTTAGTATTTCAGTGGCAACCGGATCAGGTTTTGGTGACTTAACGCCAAAAGGCATGGTGCGCGGTTTAGCCATCGTTGAAGTGTTAGGCGGCATCATTTTCGCGGGCGTGGCAGTTAATCTACTAGCGTCATTACCGTCCCGCACGGCTCGCCTCGCTGCAAGAGCCTGCAACGGATACTGGGTGGAAGAGATTTCCATGCCGGAACGAGGGGACTTTTACTCTTTCACTTTTATGGTCCGCACGGGCGAGGTGATTAAGAAGGACGGATACAATTTCGATCCGGACGGAGGGCCCATGGATCGGACGCGCTTCAATGGGCAACTGATCACGTCTTACTTTCCGGTCATGATATCTGTCTATCGGAACGACCAACTCTCGTCTGACTATTCGGATGGCTTTCTAAAGTTCGAAATGAAAGTCGATAGCGACGGCAAGTACAACTCCTATATGGGGGCTTGTTATGACCGTGTGCATGGGTGCCGGGACAGAATAGTTGGTCGACGGATTTCGGATCCGGAGACTATCCAGAAGCTTAAAGAAGGTGGCGAACTGGACGACGAGACTCACAAGAAAGTAGTGGCGGAACTCTTCCCTAGATCAGCCGTGCTGTAGTCGGGAGTGCCCCTCGCTGGCAGAAACTCGCTATCGCCGTCGTAAACACGGTGTGTTGCCTGCTGGCAGCTAGTTTCATTCTGTCAACTTCACACCGATACCGCCCTCGTCGGTGAATTGGATGCCGGCTTTTTCGAAGGTGGTTTGCAGGACGACCAGGGTGGAGTGGCGTGGGGAGGTGTGGCCGGATTCGAATTTGGTGATGGTGTTGTGGCCGACGCCGGAGTGCTTGGCCAAATCTTCCTGGGTCCAGTCGAGCAGGCCGCGCGCGGCGCGGCATTGGGCACGGTTGATCATGCAGGGATATAATCGGCTCAGGCGAAACCAGTCAAACCAATCGGATTTAGCTTGACGAAGAGAGGATAAATTTATATAAAGAAAAAATAATCACCTTTTACTCAAGCGGGCTCCGCAGGTGTTTGCCGCACCCACGAAGCCCTGACCACACCAACCTTGTAGGAGATTGGCATGGCTAATCCATCCCATAGCACAGCTTCACCTGATCCCCGAAACCCTCAACCCGACGCCCAACTTGATTCCCGCGTGCGCGGGAATGACAGCGGGGTGAATGGGAATGACGGCGGCGGGGGAGACCCGCAAGAGGCCCTCGACCGCCGCACCCTGCTCACCGGCGCTGCCGGCGCTGCCGCTGCTGCTGCCGCCGCCGGTGCGGCCGGGGCCGGTCTGGCCACGGCGGGAATGCCCGGCCTGGACCCGGTCGTCGCCGTCTACCGCCGC
>JAKSBY010000561.1 GCA_022360855.1 Sphingomonadales bacterium
CGTAAGTGGGGCAAAAGTCCGGGCTGTTGAGTTATTTAGGGGATTCCCTTTTGCCTTACATTGTGATTCGATCCGGATATGGGCGGGTCATTACCAGATATAGAGGGTTTGACGCTTTCTGACCTCAAGGAGTTGGTGTTGCGGCTGGTTGAGGATGTTGCGGTCCTGAAGGCGGAGAACACGGCGCTGCGGGAAGAGATCGCTCGTTTGAAGGGGCTCAAGGGGCCACCGAACCTAAGGCCTAGCGGGATGGAGACGGCGAGCGGTCCGGTGCGCAAGGGAGGCAAGAAGGGCCGGCGAGGCGCCAAGCGTCTTGCAATCGACGCGGTTCAGGTGATCGCGGCGGTCGTTCCCCCCGGCTCGCGGTTCAAGGGCTACGAGGATTACGTGGTGCAGGAGTTGGTCGTGCACCCTCGGACGACCCGGTTCAGGCGCGAACGTTGGCTGACGCCGGATGGCCGGAGCGTCGTGGCGGGGCTACCGGCGGGGATTGTCGGTCACTTTGGTCCGGCATTGCGGCGCTACGTTCTGGCGCTGTATCACCGGGGCCAGACGACGATGCCGCGGCTTGTCGCGCACCTCAACGATCTCGGTATCGACATCTCCAAGCGTCAGGTTGTGCGTCTGCTAAACGCCGGCAAGAACGGCTTCCTGTCCGAGGCGGCGGCGGTCTTGCGGGCCGGACTGGAGACGGCAGCATGGATCACGGTCGATGACACCGGCGCCCGGCATCGCGGCGTAGCCGGGTCGTGCACCCAGATCGGCAACGACCACTTTGCCTGGTTCACCACGACGCGCTCGAACAGCCGGCTGAACTTCCTGTCGCTGCTCCGCGCCGGCCATACCGACTACGTGATCAACGCCGAGGCGCTTGCCTACATGCGCACCCGTCGCCTGGCCGGGCCGGTGATCGACATGCTGGCCGGTGACGCGGCGACGCATTTTGCCGACGAGGCCGCATGGCGGGCGCATTTGCAGCGTTTTGACTTCTCCGCGCTGAAGGTCGACCCGGTGACCATAGCCACCGAAGGGGCGCTGTGGGGGGCTATCGTCGATCGGGGCCACCTCGCCGCAACCGTTATCGTCAGTGACGGCGCCGGTCAGTTCAAGGTCGGCCTTCACGCACTGTGCTGGGTCCACGCCGAGCGGTCGATCCACAAGCTGGTCGGCTTCAACGACCGCCAGCGCCAGGCCATCGCCCGCATCCGGGAGCGGGTGTGGCGCCTCTACGCCGACCTCAAGGACTATTGCCGAGACCCGACCCCGGCCGGCAGGCGAACCCTCTCCAAGCGCTTCGATCGGGTCTTCGCAACCCGGACCGGTTACGCCACGCCCGACCGCTTGCTTGGCCGGCTGCGCGCCAACAAGCGCGACTTGCTCCGCGTCCTCGAACGGCCGGATATCCCATTGCACACCAACGGCTCGGAAAACGATATCCGCTGCCAGGTGACAAGGCGAAAAATCAGCGGCGGAACACGATCGCAGGCCGGACGCGACTGCCGAGACGCCTTCCTCAGCCTCATGAAGACATGCGATAAGCTCGACGTCTCATTCTGGGACTATCTCGCCGATCGTCTCGAAATCCCACAAGCGAAAAATATATCCCCTTTGCCGGAAATCATCCAAGCGCGCGCCGCCACATAAAAGCCCGGACTTTTGCCCCACTTACCTTAATTCCGGTTCGATGAGCGAACATACAAATCATACTATTTAAACAAGGTTCTTTACCCACTTTAACTCATAAGAATCGGACGTCGAAATTCTTTACGGTTTCAAGCTTATTGGATCCACGAAACGAGAACGCTCATAACATATTGTTTTTATTATTTTATTTTCTTAGCCCTGATTGCAGATACTGATAAAACGATAATTCGAATGCAGTTCAGTGTCGAAAAACCTTACGATTCGGCGCGGCATTTTTTTGAGCATCCTCCCTAAGACACTGAATCAAAGAGATACTCCTCGACGGCGATACGGCGATTTCCACGGGCGACATCATTAGCGGTTTCAAGCGGATCGGCGTGACGACCGCGAATGGCGTATTGCCGCCGACGGATCAATTGGTCGCTTACTTTTCTTTCAAGGTCGCAAGCAGTACCGGCGTGCCCGGCCCCGACCCAACCGTAACGATTACTGCGAGTTCCGGGACCGACCCGTTGTCCGGCACGGGCCTTTCGATCGATGAGGTGTTCGGAACGTCCTTCGGCAGCAGCGCTGCGATGGTCCTCGCGTCCAGTTCTCCGAACCCAACCGATATTACATCGCTGACACCCGCCGGCGCTTTCGCCGCTCTATCATCTTACGCGGTGGATGCCGTCATCGGCTTCAGCGACTCGGACGATTTTTTTGAGATCGGATCGTTCGTAGATTTGAACGACAGCGGGGAGGTGGACTTCAGCGAAATTCCCGCCCCGAGCATCGGCGGTACTTTTTTAGCGGCGGAAAGCGGCGGATTCACGGTGTTGGATCTGGCTTTTCCGACCGTACTCCAACCTGTGTCATCGCTTCACGTTGACGGCTCCACGATCACCCAGCATGACGTCGCGCTGTCCGGCACACTGTTCGGTCCAAGGTCGTTTTCGCCGGCCGGGTACGATTTCACGGATTCGACGGCCCTTACCATCAACGCGAAGGTACCGGAGCCGGGATCGCTGGCGTTGTTCGGTGCGGGCCTGACCTTTCTTGGCGGCGCTGTCTACCGGCGGCGCAAGGCCACTAGAGCAAATCGTGCTTAATCGGAATCACCTTTGGTGATCCGATTGGCACGTGAATTTGCTCTACTTGCAATAGGGCGCGCAGCTTCACGCATTTAGTCGAACGCAATTTTGCGTCCGATTAAATGCGATC